>JAEUVL010000630.1 GCA_016786965.1 Chitinophagaceae bacterium | reverse complement strand
GATGATGCAGAGGAAAGCGGATTCAAGCAAAAACTCAGTCAGGATAATATGGCTTTTGGCACCGACCGCTTTCTTCAGGCCTATCTGGCTGGTACGTTCCCTTACCGATACGAACATGATATTGGCTACACCAAACATTCCTACTATCAGCGATAGGGCCGCAATGGCCCAGCCGCCGATGTTCAGGTTCACAAATATGGAGCTGATGGCATCGCTGAAATCATTCACATCATTCAACGCAAAATTTTCTTCTTTTGTGGGGGTCAGTTTGCGGATGGCCCGCATAGTACCCGTCAGTTCATCCTTCAGGGCTTTACTGGTTTGGCCATCCTGGCCTTGTACCATGATGAGTGGATCAGCCTTTCGCTCATCCATGATATTGCGGGCATAGCGGTAGGTAAGTACCGCATTCTGGTCAAAGTTCCAGCCACCGATCATTTGCTTGCCCTGCTTTTTGATCACCCCGACCACCTGGAGTTTTTTGCCGCGTACAGTCACCAGTTTGCCGGGCGCCACTTCCGGGCTTCCGAATAATTTTTCTGCCACCTCAATGCCGATCACCAGTGCATTGCTGCCGTCTGAAAACTCGGCATCGGTAATATAACGGCCATATTGTATATCGAAAGGCTGGATACTGTTGAATTGTTCGGTGATGCCGTACAACTGTACCCCGGAAAGACTGTTGCTTTCATAATCAATATTAGTCTGCACTTCAATCTTAAAGGCCACATACTTGGCTCCGGCTGTTCTTTCTTTGATCTGTTTTAATTCTTCATACTTTGGAGAAGGCCGGTTCACAAACTTCCACCAGGGATAGTCGGGGCCGCCACCGGCCGTGTAGTCCCATTTGTCAACATAAATGGTATTGGAACCGAGGGATTTTATTTCATTCTGGATGTTCTTTTCCAGGCTTTCTACTACCGTCAGCACACTGATGATACAGAAAATACCGAAAGTAATACCCAGTAACGACAGGAAAGTGCGGAGTTTGTTGTTCCACAATTCCTGCAACGCCATTTTAAAGCTGCTGCCCACAATTTCTAATGACCGCCGGATCATGCACAAATTTACCGTAAGAATTGATGAGGCCGAAAGATTATTATTCAGGGAGGTGGTTCTTTGCCCGATATCTTTAT
>JAEUVL010000935.1 GCA_016786965.1 Chitinophagaceae bacterium | reverse complement strand
CATGGCAAATTCCTTGAATTCTTTCATCATGCTCATAATAATTGATTTTAGTGTGGTTAAAATACAGCAGTAGTGTAATAGCGCATAAATATAAGACGAAAAGTAAATATGTAATTATTTTTTCATTCCCGGAAACTGCATGTTCAGCCCCTTCAGTAAGTCACGTAGCTGACTGCCGATTATGTACTCCTTGTACCAGTTCTGGTCGGCAGGAACAATGGTCCACGCCGGTTTATCGCAATTATTAAAGCAGTCCTCATACATCTCCATGTATACATCCCAGAGTTTGGCTTCTTCAAAATCCTTTTCATTGTATTTCCACATTTTGGCAGGATCTTTCATTCGTTCACTCAGCCGTTCATGCTGCTCTTCGGGAGAAATGTGCAGGTAGAACTTCAAAATATGCGTATTGTTATGCTCCTGTATCAATTGCTCAAAATCATTGATCGCATTCATCCGCTTCTTCGCCGTTTCATCATCACACCATTTGTGCACCCTTGTAACCAGTATATCTTCATAGTGGGAACGGTTGAATACCTGTATCATCCCTTTAGCCGGTGCGTGGTGATGTATGCGCCATAAGAAATCATGCGACAGCTCTTCTGCCGTTGGTGCTTTGTACGACTTCACGGTTACCCCCTGCGGGTTCATATTGCCCAGCACATTTCTTATCACGCCGTCCTTACCGCTCCCGTCCATTCCCTGTATCACTATCAGTACAGAATGTTTGCCTTCAGCAAAAAGCAGGTTTTGCAGCTCATCCAGTTCTTCGAGTATAGCTTCTGTTTCTTTTTTTGTGGCTGCTTTATCCAGGTCTTTAGGTGCCCTGGTCGAAAGCTCACTTAGTTTGATAGTACCCATCTTTGTATATTTTTATTGCAATTTATGATTTCTCCTTTCCCGCACCAGCCTGTATGCGAGATACGGAATTTATGGCAAAATACGGCTGCTTTTCATTTCCTTTCCACACCTTTGCCCCCTCTTTATCATGAGTAATAATTTTCTCCGCTGGTCAATTTTTATTGTGCTGTGTATCATTTGGGGCAGTTCTTTCAAACTGATGCGGGACAGTGCTGCCGGGCTTAATGCCATGCAGATCGCAGCATTGCGTATCTTTTCTGCCGGGCTGGTATTTCTGCCTTTTGCTTTATTTCATTTCAGGTTCATTCCCCGCCAAAAAATGGGAACCGTTATTCTCAGCGCTGTATTCGGCAACCTGCTGCCTGCTTTTTGTTTTGCCATTGCTATGACCAAAATTGACGGTTCCCTTGGCGGTATTCTTAATTCCCTGACGCCTATTTGTGTTGTGATCATCGGTATCGTTTTCTTTAAAGACAAAATAAGATCACAGAAGATACTGGGCGTTTTCATTGGTTTTCTCGGGCTGGTAATGCTTACCATCGGCCCGGCCATACTGGGTCAAAAGACCATCAGTTTTGACAACCTGGGCTATATGTCGCTGATACTGATGGCCACCCTGCTGTACGGCATCAATGTAAATATGGTAGGGCATTATCTCAAAGGGCTGAACCCCGTGCATGTGGCCACCGTATCCCTTGCCTTTATGACGATTCCCACCGTTCTTATTTTATGGCAGCAGGATTTTCTGCAGCTTGATTTTTCCAACAGGCTTGTTTCAAATGCCATACTTTCCTCTGCCGGCCTTGGTGTATTGGGCAGCGCAGTTGCTACTGCTTTATTTTATGTACTGGTACAAAAAGCCGGCGGCCTGTTTGCCTCCCTGGTTACTTACGGTATTCCTTTCGTTGCCCTTGGATGGG
>JAEUVL010000567.1 GCA_016786965.1 Chitinophagaceae bacterium | reverse complement strand
GGCGGAGTAAGAAGAATAACCAAAGTGGAATTCTCTTACGAAACGATGGGAAGCAACCGTGGCACGGCCAACCTCACCCTCTGGGGAAAATATTAATTAGGCTGTCAAAAATCATTAACCAATAAACCCTAACCTGAAAGTTTATGAAGAAAACACTACTGCTGGCATTTATTGTTGCCGCCATGATCTCCTGCAAAGACAAAAAGAAGAGTCCGGAAAACAGATTACCGGAGTCGAAACAAACAGCCACCACCGCTACCACCGCGGAAGACGAAGCACTGGCCACCTGGCTGAAAGGTAAAATGCTTACTGCCTCCGATACCAAACTCGACTACAACAACTTTAAGCTCTATGCCGACGGCACCTGCGAGGATAAAGGTGCTGCCAAAACAAGCTGGACCATTGAAGGAGGCAAACTGAACATAGGCGGCATGATGAAGATCAGCATTGAAAAGAAAGATGAACAAACCATTATCCTGCACCGCTCACTAAGCGACGAAACATACCAGGTAGTCGCCATCCCTTAAAAGTTCAAAATTTAATCAGGATACTGCACAGCATTTTGAGATTGAATTATTAGCTTTAAGTACATGACGGTGCTATTTAAAACACTATCCATATTTATCTTCCTGCAGGGAGCCTCCGGTTCCCTGTTTTCGCAACGGGTAGATTCCTTAATGCAGCTCGCAGATGATACTGTCAAACTGTCGCTCCTGAAAAAAGAAGCCATCGCCATCAGCGAAGACGATCCCGATAATGCACTGCTGCTTGCCTATGCGGGCATTGGCCTTGCTAAAAAACTAAACCACCCCGTGGCCGAAGGGGAATGTTATAAAGCAGCCGGGGTGGCCTACGATGTAAAAGGCAAGTTGGACAGTTGCCTGTATTTTCTCGAAGCCGCCAAAAAGGTATTTGCCCGGCAACAGCAATCCACCCTGCTCGCCAATACCATCAGTGATATTGGGCTTGCCTATTACCTTCGCGGCATTTACGAGGTCAGTTTACGTAATCATTTTGACGCCTTAAGTATCAGGGAACAGGTGGGCGATAAATCGCTCATCTCAAAATCTTACAACAATATCGGCCTCGTGTACCGGGCCAGGAAAGATTATACCAATGCCATCAGTTATTACTTAAAATCCCTGGCGATCAAAAAAGAACTGAGCGATAGTGCCGGACAGCTTAACAGCCTGATGAACATAGGCAGTTCTTATCAATACCAGCGGAAATACGACAGTGCCCTGTACTATGGCAAACAAACACTCGCCCTTTCAAGACAAATTAATAAACCAAAGGATGAAGCAAACAGCCTTGCAAATATGGGTGTAGCCTATGCAGGGCTACGGCAACTGGATGCCGCAGAAATAAACCTCGTGCAGGCACTTGAAAAGGCCACAGCGATAGAATACAAAGAGCCCATGTACAGCATCTTTGAAGGAATGGGAAACATCATGCTCGACAGAAATAAATATGACGAGGCACTGAAGTGGTTTAATAAGGGAGTCATACTGGCCTCAGAGCGAAACCGGAAAGAAATG
>JAEUVL010000519.1 GCA_016786965.1 Chitinophagaceae bacterium | reverse complement strand
GCACTGGTTGGTTTTAGCATCTCCGGCATCCCCGGAGCACCTTTTGGCCCTATGTAACGGATCACCACCACATCACCCGCCTGCACTTTTCCTGTTTGAATTCCTGCTATCAGGTCTTTTTCGCCATCAAATACTCTTGCTGCCCCTTCAAACTTTTCACCTTCCTTGCCACTTATTTTTGCCACACTTCCTTTTTCAGCCAAATTGCCGTATAGGATTTGTAAATGCCCCGTCGCCTTCAACGGTGTTTCAAGGGGCATGATTATTTTTTGTGCGTCAAAATCCAGGTCAGCCACAGAAGCTAAATTTTCAGCTACTGTTTTTCCGGTTACAGTGATGCAATCGCCATGCAATAAATTTTTACTCAATAAATATTTCATTACCGCAGGCACCCCGCCATGTTTATGCAGGTCTTCCATCAGGTATTTTCCAGACGGTTTAAAATCTGCGAGTACCGGTATACGATCACTTATTTGTTGAAAATCATCCTGTGATAATGCTACATCCACACTCTTCGCCATGGCTATTAAATGCAAAACGGCATTAGTGCTTCCTCCCAGCACCATCACCACAGTGATCGCATTTTCAAATGCCTGTCGGGTCATGATGTCTTTAGGAGTAATATTTTTTTGGAGCAGTACTTTGATAGCTTCACCTGCCGCGGCACATTCTTTTTGTTTATCCTCACTCAGTGCCGGGTTCGACGATGAATTTGGCAAACTCATTCCCAGCGCTTCAATCGCCGAGGCCATTGTATTAGCAGTGTACATACCACCACACGCACCTGCACCGGGGCAAGAATGCTGAACGATCCCTTTAAAATCCGCTTCACTCAAATTCCCGGCTATTTTTTGTCCCAGGGCTTCAAATGCACTTACGATATTCAGGTCTTCGCCTTTATAATGGCCGGGAGCGATTGTGCCGCCATACAACATGATTGATGGCCGGTTCAATCTTCCCATCGCCATAATAGCACCGGGCATATTTTTATCACAGCCTGGTATTGCTATTAAGCCATCATAGTATTGTGCACCCGCATTGGTTTCTATACTGTCGGCGATCACATCACGGCTCACCAAACTATACCGCATGCCATCCGTTCCCATACTTATGCCATCACTCACGCCAATTGTATAAAATCTCAGGCCAAGCAATCCTTCAGTGGCATTCACACTATCACGGACACTTATAGCAAGATCGTTCAAATGCATATTGCAGGGATTGCCGTCCCAACCCATGCTCACAATACCTACTTGTGCTTTGTCAAAATCTTCTTCTTTAAATCCAATGGCATAGTACATGGCCTGTGCCGCTGGTTGTGTCGGGTCCTGCGTTAAAGTCTTAGAGTATTTGTTTAAAGCCTCCCCGCCCCCCGGCAAGCGGGGCCCGGTTTCATTGATATTTGTAGTTTCTTTCATTCTGTTCTGCTTAGAATTTTATTTCCACAGTGGCTTAATGTCTTTCTGTTTCAAAACATTTCTTTTGATGAATTATGCTACTGCCTGCTCCAATTGAAATGGTTTCTCCAGTACTTTACATTTATAGGCCTGCTGGATTACATAACTCAATGAGTCTTCCCAGTTCTTTTTAAAGACTACATTGTCTAATGAACTTAGTGCTACTACTTCCGCCGCTGTACCACAGAAGAAACCTGCATCGGCACCTCGCATTTCTTCCGGGGTAAATAATTTTTCTTCAATGGGGATATTCAGTTCTTTGCATAATTCAATCACTGTTGCCCTCGTAATACCCGGAAGTATATTGCCTTTTGGGGCAGTATAGAGTACACCTTCGTTCTCATAAAATATATTGGCACCACTGCTTTCGGCCACATAGCCGTTACTATCCAGTACTAATGCTTCATCATAGCCATTGTCTTTGGCTTCCTGGCAGGCAAGGATCGAGTTTACGTAATGACCGCTTACTTTGGCATCTACATGAAAGGCATCCGCATTCGGCCTGCGATAGCTGGAAGTCATGATCCGCATTTTGTTAGACATATATCCATTTGTCCATTCCCAGGCTTCAATGGCGAGATAACATTCTTTGCCTTTTGACAGGGCCATATTCGGGGAGCACAAAACAATGGGGCGGATATACGCATCTGTGAAACCATTCTTTTCCAGGACCTGGTATGTTAGTTCAAGTAATTGTTCAGTGGAATAAGTAAAAGGCATCTTCATCAATGCGGCTGAGTGGCGAAGACGATCGTAATGTTCTTTTCCTTTAAACATTTTAGTGCCACCATTGATAGGGTAGGAGCGGATGCCTTCAAAAACGGCATATCCATAGTGCAGTGACTGGCTGTAGAGGTCAGTCTTGGCATCGGCTGCTTTTACAAATTGCCCTTTAAAGTAGATTACTGTGTTTTCGTTGTAATACATAATTCTTTGTTTTGTTCTTTACGGGTAATAAAAAAGCGACCCGCCTTTTTGGAGGCGGGTCGCTGATATTTTTAGTTGACTAAATTAAACTCATGCACCACCTCCTGTAGAAGATATAATAATGACTACCACAATAATTATTGAGGCTAAAGCACTGATGACATTATATATTGTATTCTTCTGCATGAAGGATGTATGCTTTGTAAATATACACCCGCCGTTTCAAAAAAAGAACTCAGCAAGCAATTTTATTTCTGTTTATACTAACAAGCGTTTAGTAGATTTTGAAAAGTGTATTTATGAAATATTGAAATCGTCTTCAGCAAAGGAAGTCTTATGTTTTGTAAGATTTCCCAATTCCAAATTTTCAAAATCAAATTATTGTCGACTTCCTCAACTCAATATTCTCTGTCTTTACTGAACCAGAGATCTTACCACTTACAAAATCACTGATCAGTTCTCCAATAGTGGAAGTGAAATAGAAATTCACTGGATCAATATCTTTTGTAACGAATGAATTCTGCAATGTCCAGTTCACTGCATCACGCACCAACCGGGCTTCTTCTTCCATGCTCAGGAAGTCCAGCATCATTGCCGCAGAAAGAATAGAACCGATCGGGTTGGCAATATCTTTTCCCGCAGCTTGAGGATAGGAGCCATGTATAGGTTCAAATAGTGCAATGCGTCCGTCTATACCAACAGAGGCAGAAGGCAAAAGTCCAAGTGAACCACTTATTACACTGGCTTCATCGCTGATGATGTCGCCAAACATATTCTCTGTCAGGATGATGTCGAATTGCTTAGGATTCAGCATGATCTGCATTGCCGCATTATCCACGAACATATAGTCAACAGCTACATCAGGATATTTTACTGCTATTTCCTGTACCACTTTTCTCCACAGTCTGGATGTTTCCAATACATTGGCTTTGTCAACCAGTGTTAACTTTTTTCTCCTGCTTGGCTTTTGGGCAAAATGAAAAGCCAGCTCTGTAATGCGTTCGATCTCTGCCCGGCTGTATGCACACTCATCTGTTGCAGACGATCCGTCAGCAGCTGTTTCTTTTTTGCCAAAGTAGATACCGCCGATCAGTTCACGAAAGATGATGAAATCAACACCTTCTATATTCTTGCTTTTTAAAGGAGAGAGATGTGCCAGGGAGGAATAGGTATTGATGGGACGGATATTGGCATAAAGTTGCAGTGCTTTACGCAGATTCAGCAATCCCTGTTCAGGACGTACTTTAGCAGTCGGGTCATTGTCATACTTAGGATGGCCAATTGCTCCAAACAGTATAGCATCGCTGTTCAGGCAATTTTCAATGGTTTCATCCGGTAACGGGCTCCCGGTCTTGTCAATAGCATCCGCACCCATCAGGCAATACTTATAATCAAACTCATGCCCGAATGTGGCTGCAATGGCATCCAACACCCTGATAGATTGTTTTGTTACTTCCGGACCAATGCCGTCACCTTCTATTACTGCGATTCTTTTTTTCATGGTTGTATTTCCTTTGTTAGGGTTACGGGATATGAGTTACGAGCATTTGACTCGAAACTCGTAAATCGATGCTCATAGCTTGCTCAATTCAAATTCTTGTATATCTTCTTTTATACTTAACAAATAATCAATATCGTCGTAGCCGTTCAGCAGGCAGGTCTTTTTGTAACTGCTGATAGCAAAATGCTCCTGTTCACCGGTGGAATTGATGGTGATGCTTTGGCTTTCGAGGTCAACGGTCAGTTCTGTATTATTGTCCTGCAGGAATACTCTTTGTAAAAAGGCATCACTTACCTGTACCGGCAGTACACCATTGTTCAGTGCATTATTCTTAAAAATATCAGCAAAGAAACTGGATACGACCACCCTGAATCCATAGTCCAAAATCGCCCAGGCAGCATGTTCTCTGGATGAGCCGCAACCGAAATTCTTTCCGGCTACTAATATCTCTCCATCAAACTGCGACATGTTCAAAGGAAAATCAGCCCTTGTTTTTGATTCGTCATCATTGTAATATCTCCAGTCACGAAAAAGATTTTTACCAAAGCCTTCTTTCGTGGTGGCTTTTAGAAAACGGGCAGGAATGATCTGGTCAGTATCAATGTTCTCGATATTGATGGGGACGAAACGGGACCGTATTGTCTTTAGTGCTTTCATTTTTTAATCAGTTGCGAGTTTCGAGTTACGAGGCTGTTACTCGCAGCTCAAAGCTCACAACTCGTGGCTTTCTTCAATTCAATAGTTCTCTTACATCAGTTATAAAACCTGTTATTGCAGCAGCAGCAGCTGTCAGCGGACTGGCTAATAACGTTCTGGCACCAGCACCTTGTCTTCCTTCAAAATTTCTGTTGGAAGTGCTGATACAATATTTGCCGGCTGGTATCTTGTCTTCATTCATGCCCAGGCAAGCGGAGCAGCCCGGCTGCCTCAATTGAAACCCCGCCTCTTCAAATACTTTATCAATGCCTTCTGCAATGGCCTGTGCCTCCACCTGTTTACTTCCCGGTACGATCCACACTTCCACATCAGCAGCTTTCTTTTTGCCTTTTACAAACGAAGCAACCATGCGCAGGTCTTCTATCCTTGAGTTGGTGCAACTGCCAATAAAAACATAGTCTATTTTTTGACCTTTGATCGCATTTCCTTCCTCCAGTCCCATATACGCCAGCGATTTGGCCAATCCTGATTTATCATTTTCGTTGATCGTCTCAGTAGTAGGTATTTTCTCACTCACTCCAATGCCCATACCAGGATTAGTGCCATAGGTTATCATGGGTTGAATATCAGCAGCATCAAAGTGATATTCTTTATCAAAGACGGCCTCTGTATCAGAGTACAATTGTTTCCACTGTGCCAGCTTTTTATCCCACTCAGCGCCTTGCGGAGCAAACTGCCGCCCTTTTATATAAGTAAAGGTGGTTTCATCCGGTGCTATAAGGCCACATCTTCCACCCATCTCAATACTCATATTGCAGATCGTCATCCTGCCCTCCATACTCAGCGAACGGATAGCTGAACCCGCAAACTCCACGGCATAACCCGTGGCGCCACTTGCCGTGATCTTTGATAATATGTACAATACAATATCTTTTGAAACCACACCTTTGTTCAATTCACCATCCACTGTTATCCGCATCAGCTTCGGTTTGGTTTGCAGCAAACATTGCGAAGCAAATACCATTTCCACTTCGCTGGTGCCAATGCCAAAAGCAATTGCACCAAATGCTCCGTGGGTGGAAGTATGGCTGTCACCGCATACGATCGTCATACCAGGCTGTGTAATACCGAGCTCAGGCCCTATTACATGAACAATGCCCTGGTAAGGATGTCCGAGTCCATACAATTCTATGCCATGTTCAGCGCAATTTTGTTTCAATGCTTCCACCTGTAAACGGCTTAGTTCTTCTTTAATAGGAAGATGCTGGTTCAGGGTGGGCACATTGTGATCGGCCGTAGCTACTGTTTGTGTTGGCCTGAAAACTTTAATGCCTCGCTTATTCAATCCGGTGAATGCCTGGGGGCTGGTCACTTCATGTATCAGGTGTTTGTCTATATATAATACAGAGGGGCCATCGTCAATTGTTTTAACGATGTGTTGTTCCCAGATTTTATCAAATAATGTTTTTGCCATA
>JAEUVL010000510.1 GCA_016786965.1 Chitinophagaceae bacterium | reverse complement strand
ATCTGCAGCACATAAAAAAAGCCGCCATCCGGCAGCTTTTAATTTAGTTGACCATTTATTTATTTGATCTCAATATTATTTGACAGTTCCTCATCTACCAGGATACGACCACAGTTTTCGCAGATCATTACTTTCTTGTGTTGTTTGATCTCACTTTGCTTTTGAGGAGGAATCGCATTGAAACAGCCGCCGCAGGCATCTCTTTCCACCGGCACCACAGCCAGACCGTTGCGGTAGCTGCTGCGAATTTTTTCATAACTGGCGAGCAGGCGTGGGTCTACATGGGTCTTGGCCTCGGCTGCCAGCTTATTGAAATGTTTTTCTTCTTTCTCGTTAGCAGCGATGATCTTTTCCAATTCACCTTTCTTGGTAGCCAGCACTCCTTCTTTCACAGCAATGTTCTTCTTTGCCTTTTCAAGCAGTACCGCTTTCTCTGCAATTTCCTCGGTAGCATCTTTGATATGCTTTTCAGCCAGCTTTATTTCCAGCTGCTGCATTTCCGTTTCCTTATTGATCGCTTCAAACTCTCTGTTGTTCTTTACATTGGAACTTTGCTTTTCGTATTTCTTTACCAGTGCTTCTGATTCTTTAATGGCATTTTTGCGCTGCTCGATGAATTCAGTGACCCCGTTTATTTCTTCCTCAATCCGGGTTTGACGGGCATGCAGACCAGTGATCTCATCTTCCAGATCGGCCACTTCCATAGGAAGTTCACCTTTCAGGATCTTGATCTCATCCAGCTTGCTGTCAATTTTCTGAAGGGTGACCAGGGAGGTCAGCTTTTCTTCTACTGAAAATTCTTTTACTTGTGCCATTGTATGATTTAGTTTTAAAGGTCAGAAGTAATGAACCGGGTTGGTTTTTACCCCTGTTTTAAGGACGGCAAAGGTAGGGAATTTTTCCTCTAAAACCTCTTGCAGCAGGTTGATTGTGAACTGCTCACTTTCAAAATGCCCAATATCTGCCACCAGCATTTGCCCGTTGGCATCAAAGAACTCGTGGTATTTGATGTCGGCTGTTATATATATGTCCGCTCCGGCTGCTAATGCCTTGGAAATCAGGAAACTTCCTGCTCCGCCACACACTGCTACCCTTTTCACCGGTTTGTTAAGAAAGGCGGTATGCCGCACTACTGGCACATTAAATATCTTTTTGATACGGGATAAAAATTCTTGCTCGTCGGTTGGCTGCTCCAATTCTCCTACAATTCCAGCGCCTGTTTCGCTATGTGTGTTAGCGAGGGATATAATATCATAGGCCACCTCTTCATAGGGGTGGGCCTTTTTTAGGGAGGTTAGTATCCGGGTTTGGAGGTATGCAGGGAAAATGACCTCTATTTTCACTTCTTTCTCTGCATGTTGCACTCCAGCCTGGCCCACATAAGGTTTTGTATCATCCCCAGCCTTAAAAGTACCAGTGCCTTCGGCATTAAAACTGCATTCGCTGTAATTGCCTATATGGCCGCCGCCAGCTTCGAAAATGGCCTGCCGAACCAGATCAGCACTTTTTACAGGTACAAAAGTGAATAGTTTTTTCAGCGTATTCTCTTTTTCAGCGAGTATGAAGTTATTTTTTAACCCCAGCATTGAGGCTATTCTACCATTTACACCTGTTGATACATTATCAAGGTTTGTATGAATTGCGTAAATGGCAACGTCTTTTTTGATGGCTGTGATAATGGCCTTCTCTACATAATTCTTACCATTAATTTTTTTTAACCCGCTGAACAGGATCGGATGATGGGCCACTACCAGGTTACACCCATTGGATATTGCTTCTTTTATCACCTCCTCGGTGGCGTCGAGGGTGCAGATGATACCGGTACATTCCCATCCCGGCTCGCCGGTGATGAGACCTGTATTATCATATGACTCCTGCAGCGAAGGGTGGGCTAATGATTCCAAAAAACTGATGACAGCTGAAATTTTCATGATAGCAAGTTACGGTATTGAAAATTTTTGTTTTTACTAAAAAAAGGAAAACAAAGTTTTGCGGATTCCAAATCTTTTGTACCTTTTCCATCCTTTCCACCCTTTGGATAGCTGCTTTATCCAACCTTAGACACTTCTTAAAATTGTTGTTATGATTAAAAGGACCACCGGCCGCCTGTTATTATTATTATTGGTTATAACCGGTTTTGCGGGCACCATAAGTGATAATGCAATTTCAAAAGATGAAAGAAAATATGCCGCCGGGCTGATGAAGGAAACTTATAAAGAAGCATTGAAAAGTGTAAAGGGCCTTTCGGAGGCACAACTGAGTTTTAAGGCTGCCCCGGACAAATGGTCAGTAAAAGAATGCCTTTACCATATAGCCGGTGCAGAGAAATTTTTATGGACATTGTTTGAAGGATCTATGAAAGCTCCGGCCAACCCGGAAAAGCGGTCTGAAATAAAAGTAACAGATGAGCAATTTGTAAAAATGGTGATGGACAGAACTAAAGCGGCACAGGCACCCGAACCTATACAACCCAAGAACACCGGCTTTCAGGGAATTGACGCTGCAATTGCTGACTTTAAGACCAACCGCATGGAACATATTAAGTATATAAAAAACTCTACCGAAGACCTGCGAAACCATGTGGTGCAAATGCCATTTGGCTGGATCGACTGTTACCAGTTATACCTCCTGATAGCAGCCCACAGTAACCGCCATACACAACAAATAAATGAAGTAAAAGCAAGCGCTGGTTTCCCGGCTAACTGATTTCAACGTTTGAAAAACCCCAGGCCTCTTTGTTCTATGAACAAGAGGCTTTTTTTATGGTCTTTCCCCTGCCGAAATAATTTTCTCCAGGTGCAACAGTTTCCCGTCCCAGGTAATTCCTTCTGCAATTACCCGAAAACGTTTTGTTCTGTCATTGTTGTAAAAGATCAGGGGTAGTTTAGCATCTGCTTGTTCAACAAGGGTAACCGGCAGCCAATGTAAGGTAATCCGATGGTCAGGCTTAGTAGCTGC
>JAEUVL010000453.1 GCA_016786965.1 Chitinophagaceae bacterium | reverse complement strand
CAAGCGAAATTCCAATTACAAGCGAAGCGATATAACCGATGATTTCCATGTAATAGTTTCTGCAAGATTAGATGAAAGGCCTCTCCCGCAGTGTGACAGAAATCACGGCTATACCAGTTCAATCATATTGCGGTGAAGCTTGACCAGGCTTCGTTGTTCCATTTTCTTCAGCAAGCGGGAAATTACTTCCCGTGAACTGTTCAGATCATCCGCAATTTGCTGGTGAGACAGTTCAATACTTCTTCTGCCGGTTTTATCGGCGTATCGTTTTAAGTAAAATTCCAATCGTTCATCCATGTTGCGGAATGCAATATTATCCACCACAGAAAGCAACTCATCAAACCGGCTTCTGTAGGTTTGAATTACAAACTGGTACCAGCTTTTATACTTATTCATCAGGTCGTCCATCAGCTGTACAGGAATCATCAGGACTTCAGTATTTTCTTCTGCTACGGCCATGATCTCGCTGGTAGTGGACTGGATTGCGCAGATCATGGAAACAGCACAGGCTTGTCCCGGGCCGAGGTAATACATCAGAAATTCTCCACCATCCTGATTTTCCCGGTATATTTTTATTCTTCCTTCCAGCACCAGGGCGGTGGATTTAATGTACTGGCCCGTCCTCATTATAGTATCTCCGGCATTAAAGGTCCTTTGTACCGCTTCTTTTTCTATTATCTCAATCAGGCCAGGCTCAAATTGGGGAAATAATTGTTTCCAGTTCATCAGGTAAAGTTAAGCTTCTAATATTTTCTCCATTTGCATACTTCTGCTTCCTTTGATGAGCAGGTGTGTATTTTCGAAAAGCTGCCGGGTAAACCAATTGCGTGCTTCTGTTGCATTGGCAAAGGAAAGAAAGGGGTGAGTGGTCTTCAGGAAATCGCCACCTACCAATACCACGGCTTTCCATTGAAAGGAAGTAATTAATGTAATGATCGCTTTATGTTCTTCGATGCTTTCTTCGCCCAGTTCTGCCATAGCACCCAGCATTAATACTTTATTTTCCACTGGGAGTTTGGCAAAATTTTCAATTGCCAGTTTCATACTGCTGGGGTTAGCATTATATGCATCGAGTATGATCGTATTAGATCCTTTTTTTACTAACTGCGAGCGGCTGTTGGAAGGGGTGTAGTGCTCAATTGCAGTTTTTATCGAGTCAGCAGGCACTTTAAAATAGTTGCCGATCGCTACAGCTGCCAGCACATTAGGTAAATTATAGTCACCTACCAGTTGTGTCTTCACAAGGCCTGTTTCGGGCCCTGTGTGTATGACCACTTCCAGAAAAGGTTCGCTTTTTACCATCTTGCCTTGAGTATTAGCATCTGCAGTACCATACTTTATTATTGTTGGAATTTCCTTACTCATTTCACGGAGGTAGTCGTAATCCCACATTACAAAGGCCGCTCCGTTATGGCTGCGCAAATAATCAAACAGTTCACCTTTACCTTTTCTAACGCCTTCCACACCGCCAAAGCCTTCCAGGTGGGCTTTCCCACAATTGGTGATGACACCATGAGTGGGCTGTGCATATACACAATAGCTTTCAATTTCTTTTTGGTGATTAGCCCCCATTTCAATCACCGCTATTTCCGCATCTTTTTTAATTTTCAAAATGGTCAGCGGGATACCAATATGGTTATTGAGGTTTCCGTCTGTCGTATACGTTTTAAAACGGGATGAAAGCACTGCATGAATCAGTTCTTTGGTAGTTGTTTTTCCGTTGCTGCCAGTAATGGCTAGGAAGGGGATATTTTTGAATTGTTCCCTATGGTGTTTGGCTAATTGTTGTAAGGTGGTCAACACATCATCGACCAATATCGTTTTGCCGGGTATTTCATAAGCGGCTTCGTCAATCACAGCGAAGGCAGCACCAGCATCAATAGCTTGTTGGGCAAATGCGTTGCCATTGAAATTGTCTCCTTTTAAAGCAAAGAAAAGATCGCCCTGTTTTAGCTTCCTTGTATCCGTTTGGACAGAAGGGTGCAGGAGATAAATATTGTATAATTGGTCAATAGACATACTGCTAAAGTAATAAGGGATAAGTATATAAACTAAAAACCCTCCACAGGGAGGGTTTTTAGTTTATTATCTTTTATCTGCAGGTTATCATCTCTTTTGTCTTCTTGTTTTGTAATGCTGACCAGTTTTGCGGCCATTACCTTCAGGAGAACCCATACGGTTCATAGCGCAACGGAAACCAAGGGTGCTCAATGCCTGGTCTTCTTCCAGGTGACGACGGGCACCAGGTGTCAACCAATAAGCTCTGTCGTTCCAGCTGCCACCTTTGTATACTTTTGATTTCTCTGGGTGTATGAGGGTAGTGGTGCCATATCCATACTGTGATTGTGATAAAGAGTCACCATCCAGGAAGTCGATCACATTACCTCTTTGATAGTTTCTGCGGTTTTTACTTTCAGCATCAGTTACATCAGCCATTCTTACACGGCCGGTGCTGTCTTTCTCATATCTTGTAGCAGGGTCCATTGTAGTGGAATCAGCTACATACAATTTCTGGTATTTATTACCGCGGAAAGGAGCTGGCTGGTCATCAAAGTCGAGAGAAGAGAGGGGACGATAAGTATCTTCCACCCACTCACTCACGTTACCCGCCATATTATAGATACCGAATCCATTCGGGAAGAAAGATTTTACAGGAGCAGTGTAGAAAGCACGGTCGTTCAAACCACCAGCCACACCAGCGTTATCACCTGATCCTCTTTTAAAGTTGGCGAGGAAAGTACCCTGCCAGCTTCCGCGGCGGGTGTCACGAAGGCCGTTTACGTTCTGGGCCCAGGGATATAATTGTTTGTTAGATGCCAATTCCTCCCCTCTTTTACCTTCTTTGGTGCTGGGGCGGGGGTTTTGGTTGATCAAACCATAGGCGGCATATTCCCACTCTGCTTCAAATGGCAGACGGTAGTCTGGCAACAAAGCGCCGGATTCCATAGTGGCCACAGTTTGTTTAGGCTCACCTTTTGGCGTTTTCATTTTACCGGGAGGCGCTGTGTACAGTCCTAAAAGGTAAGATTTTGTGGTAAAGTTATTATCGCCCTGCTGTGCGCCGGGTTTTACGTTTGCTTTGTTGATATATCCTTTTTTGATCAGGGCGCCTTCGTTTACCCTGTCGCTTCTCCAAAGACAGAAATCTTTGGCTTGTCTCCAGGTAACTCCTACTACAGGATAGTCATTGAAACCAGGGTGGCGCAGATAGAACTCCACCATTGGTTCGTTGTAGCTCAGCTCACTTCTCCATACAAGGGTGTCCGGAAGAGCTCCTTCGAGTATTTTGGCATTGGCGGGGTCAGATGCGTCAAACACCCGGCCTAACCAATGGAGGTATTCACGATAATGAACATTAGCAACTTCTGTACGGTCGATATAAAAGGAAGGAACAGACACACGGCGGGGAATATTATTCCAATCGCCCATTACGTCTTCTTCGGTTTGACCCATGGTAAAGGTACCGCCCTCCACAAACACCAGACCAGGGCCGAGGCCTTGCTCTTTTGCTTTGGAGACTTTGTAGCCACCCATGTTCTTATCGTTGTAATTCCAGCCTGTTACATCAGACTTGTCTTGCTTTTTCTTGAAGAGGCCGCCGTTCTTGCAGGAAGCAAGCAGCACTACACAGGATACCAGGATTGTTAAGTTTCTCATTGTTTTTTGCATAAACCTATGAATTGGAATATTTTTAACGCCGGATGAGGTAAAAATATTGCACTTGTTAAAAGTTTTACCCCTCCCAAATCAATTTCGGGACGAATATAGCCACTTTAAGTAAAAATGGGTACGCACAAATACTTTTTTTAAAGGGAAAAACCCCATTAAACCAGCGTTTTAGCTTTATGAGAACCCGGTATCTGTTTCTTTTAGCAGGATGGTTTTTTTGCTCAGGTTTTCCGGGGCTTTCACAGCGGAGTTATACCTCTAATTCTGTGCTGGCGGGCGGCAACTGGTATAAACTATCCGTTAGTTCTCCCGGTATCTATAAGATAGACATTCCTTTTTTAAACAATCTTGGCGTTAATACCAGCAGCCTTTCGTCCGGTACTATCCGGCTATTTGGAAATGGCGGGGCTATGCTGGCTGAAGCCAACGCAGGACCCTGGACGGATGATCTCCGGGAAAATGCCATCCAGGTAGTGGATGGCGGTGACGGAATCATGAACGGATCTGACTATCTTCTTTTTTACGCTAATGG
>JAEUVL010000443.1 GCA_016786965.1 Chitinophagaceae bacterium | reverse complement strand
TTGTAGTTTTCCGTATTTACGGGTAAGTTCTTCCAGGCTGCTTTTTGTGTTAAATGCTTTTACTATTGTTCCATTGCGATGGCGAAACAAGTAAACGTTTGGTGCTGGTGGTGGCAGCACTGAACTCCATTGCAGTGCCCTAGGTCTTGTCATTTCATAATGGTTCACCTCATCGTTCCAGCGGCCCAGGTTATCTATCTCTATCAGCTGCACATCATTATAATAGGGATGGAAAATAATGGCCGGCTCAGTGGGTTTCCGGTCCGGAGGATCTTCAAACTGGCCTGCGACTGTAAGACCGGAAAATAGAAGGAAAAGCACGGAAGTAAATCGAAAGATTAACTGGATATGCATGGCTGGCTATTGATTGGTAATATAAAAGAAATCATTTCCGCCCACTCCTGATGAATTTTCCTTCCTTTTTTCATAGCGTATCAGCACATTCTTAATAAATAGGGGTGTTTCTTTAATACATACCTGCCCATGTTTAAGAAGTGACGAAACAGGCCGCTCCCAGTAATGAAATAATTTGCTGAACTCCCCGTTTAATGTCTATCCTTCCCTCCTATAACTGATTAATTATGAGAAAAAATATTGCGTTCACCCTCGCCATCATGGCTGTCAGCCATCTATCAGCTCAAAAGCCATTTAAAAGGAACACCTATTATGCAGAGATCGGCGGCAACAGTATTGCCTTAGCGGCCAACTATGAGCGGCAACTGGCCAATAAGCCCGGCTTTGGCGTGCATATTGGCATCGGGTTTGGCAATAGAAAGCCCACCATTCCACTGGGGGTAAAATACCTTTTTGAACTGGGCAAAAAGCAACGGTCTTTTTTTGAAACAGGAGCAGGCATGACAATGGGTGCTAAATACCTCTGGAAAGCAGCACATGGCCGGGGCACAGATAAAAACCCATATGAACCAGGCTTTATTGCCTCGGTCGGTTACCGCCACCACACCCGCTACGGACTGCTTTGGAGGATCTGCTACACTCCCATTTTCACCAGCTATAGAAACATATTCTACCTCGGTGGTATATCTCTTGGGTGGAGATTATAAATACAGCACTGTGTTATTTAAGCAAACTTTTCAATTCCACCACTTCAAACTCCGGCGAGGAATAGAAACAATGCTTTAGAATAGGCATATGTCCGTTACCAAACAGCACCAGTATTCTGTCTGACGAGGAAGGCCTGGTGCGAAGGATCTTATTAAAAATACGCAGGTTTCGGTTGTACCACCAGATAGAAAGCGCATCAGGTCCTTGCTGACCACCTCCATCAGTAGCGTCTGTTGCCGTATTGAATCCGCTGGCCAGGTAATGGCCATGCATCCGTTGCAGGGTGGATGGTTCAGCCATTTGTAAGAAAATTTCAAGCATGGTGAGATCCAACTTGACTGAATCAGAAGCCAGGTACCATTCTTTATATTTTTTGCTCCAGTAGGCATCTCTTACTGAATCTACGGGTATGTTTACGTCCCACAAAGAGTCTATCCAGGTATATCGACTGCTGTATTGATTCGAAAAAGGCCATGCATCTACTGAGTAAATTTTGGAATGATTTTGCTGTTTCGCAATGCGAAAGCCAAGCTGGAATATCTCGTTGCGACCCAGCACATACCTGTCTGCCAGGTATTCTTTATACATGGAGTCTATCCAACGGCCATCAGTTGATTCAACATAAATGCGGGTGGGATTAAACCGCCTGATAACAGTGGCCAGTTCTTCCATTTCCTTTTGGCGTTGAGCCGATTTTACATTGATAAATTTGCTGGAATCCGTTTTGTGACCGTCGAGGTTAGGATAACCAAAGTGAAAGGTTCCCAGTAACAATACTTTCGTGGGCTGCCGCTCCCCTTTCAGCAATATATCATCGGGTTTAAAATGATTGATCTTTTTCCAATCCACTTTTTGTGCAGCGCTGTGCAAATAAAGAAGACAGCTCAATACAAACAGGTATTTACTTTTCATGTTGATTAGTTTATTATCAAATATTGACCATAACAAAAAAATAAAAAAAGCCGATCGGCAAACTCCTTTGTTTTGTCTGCAAACCACTTTTTGTTTGGCAAATGACAGGCAGATAAAATAAGCCTGTTTGCAGACAAAGACCAGCAAAGCGAACTGCATATATTAGATTTGCAGCATGACAAGAAGTGCCATTTT
>JAEUVL010000437.1 GCA_016786965.1 Chitinophagaceae bacterium | reverse complement strand
CATACATAAACCCCAGGTGGGCATAATGAGTGTGCTGCAAAAAAGCTTCTGCTTCTTTTATACGGGCATATCCGGAGCCTATGATCTCCCCATCTTCTTCAGCCACCACTACCTCTGTTTCCGGCGATGCTATGAACGCTTTAAGATCATAGTAATTAATAGCACTTCTTTTCAATGTACTATCATATTGACGTTCTGTATCTATTACCCCCTGCTCAAACTGAAGGAGAATGTCCAGGTCATTCAGGGTGGCGGTCCGTATGATCAGCTGACTCATGATGCAGGCTGCTTTGGTTTTAGGTTAACCAGGATTGTTTGCGTTGCAATTTACGTTGGTAGTATCAATAGCCTGAAAAAAGAATGGAAGCCCCGAAAGGCTTCCATTATAAGATGTTTATTTTAATACTGTTTATTGTTTTACCAGCTTGCCAGAAGCGATCACTGACCGGTTCTTATCCAACACCTGGTACACATAGGTGGCGGGAGAAAGATTATCTAACTGAATGGTTGTTCTGATACCGTTCACCGGTTGTTGTTTTATGATCCTTCCGCTCAGATCGTACAGGAAGAAGGTAATGTTCTCTCCGGGGAGTTCATTCATTTCAAAAGTGATGCTTCCCTGGAAAGGATTGGGATATGTCTTTGTTTGAAAAAAGGCCAGTTTGGATTTTACTGTTACCGGGTTGTTCTCATTCTTCTGTACAGAGGTAAATTGCTCCGGGGCCGCCGCTTGTTTCTCCAGGTCATTCACCAGTACCAGGTCATCATCTTCCCAGGTATGGCTTGGAGAAGAAACATATACCAAAATGGAACCATCACCATTTACGGCAGGCTGCGTATTCACGGGCAGGCCATTTACTTTTATACTCATTTTTTCCAGGTCTACAAATTTGTCGCCCGCTTTGGGACGGCTGTACCGCCAGATCGTGGTTTTAGTGCCATTTTCCAATGCGAAATAATAGGACAGCCCGTCTTTGCTGAACTGGCCCGGACCAGGCTCACTCTTCTCCTCCCCTTCTTCAGTAGCGGGTATGGGAAGTATATCTGATTTTTCAAACTCGTTATACCTGATCTTGCGGTAGGTGCTGGTAATATCCGGGTTGTTGTTCACCATAACGATCAATTCTTTACCATCTGGTGAAATTGCAGGCGCAAACACATCATTATCACCAATGCCTTTTACCATTTCCGGCTCACTGAAGGGAGCAGATAAACTGTTTCTCCGGGCCACATATATATTCCCGTCCTTGTGCATATACACAGTCAGTTCATCGCCGGTGAACGTACCGGCATAGTAGCCCTGCATCAGTTTAGCATCTAATATCTTAGGATTATCAAACGGGTCGTGGATCGTTTTCCGGGTGCTGATGAATAAATTGCCGGTACCCGGGCCCTCCCTGTCTGAAGTAAAATACAAGCGAAGACCATCCGCAGAAAGAAAAGGATAAGCTTCTGCTTTCCCTTTTATATTCAGCCGCTCGGTGTGGGGCGAATGAAACTTAACGGACCCGATACTTTCAGGACTTGAGTCATCCGGTTCTTCTGATTGTATACTTTGAGCGGGACTGTACAGGAAGCCGGCGCAAATAAGAACGCCTGGCAAAAAGAAGCGCAGTTGCTTTTTCATACTGGGTGGTTTATATGAATTTACAATAAAATGGAGAAATACCCCCTTTTGATGAACAGAAGTGCTCATTTACATAGAATTTAAGTATTTATTAACCATGTTCTGCCATGAGCCACCCCGTTCCGGGCACTGTTTTCAAGCATTTTCGCCTTTTTATATGAGCTACCCCCCTTCCGAAGGGCCTCGAACCCCTTGTGGAAGGGGCTATACCCCCCTCATGAAGGGGGTATAGGTACTTGGGCAAGGGGGTAAAGGTGCTTGCACAAGGGGCTAAAGGTACCTGCATACCGGTCTCGGGGCCGTTACATAAGGGGTTCGAGACCCATATACAAGGGGCTCGAGACCGTATACAAGGGGTTCTGGCCCCTATTGAAGGGGGTAGACAGTTCAAAAAGCGAGGTAAGGGCAATACTGGAAGATCCCCTACCAGCGT
This sequence comes from Chitinophagaceae bacterium, assembly GCA_016786965.1. GTDB lineage: Bacteria > Bacteroidota > Bacteroidia > Chitinophagales > Chitinophagaceae > JJ008. The sequence continues at coordinate 463 of JAEUVL010000437.1, read as the reverse complement.
CAATCGCTCTCAGGTAGTCTAGCCCGGCGGGTTGCTATCCTCCTGCACCGCACCATGCCCGTTAATGATAAGCTCCGGGCGAAACTGCCTGATAAAATATAATATCTCACCGGTGCTTTTATCCAGGTCGGAGATGATGCATTTTATACTTGTGCCATCTTTCAGGTACACCACGAGGTACTCCATGTCATTGGAGTTCTCTGTATCCTTTTCATAAATGGTTCGTACGGAACTGATATACTCCCAATGGTTCCAGCCATGGTGCCGTATTTTTATTCCTTCGTCTGACAAAATGATTTCCGTTGGCCGAACCAATATCCTTGTTAAACCGAAAAAGAAGAGCCCGAAAAAGATAACACCCAGCACCATGGTAAATGCCGGGTCCTGCGTATACATTATCCTGGTATGATCATACGGCCCAACGAAATAATAGAGTATGAGTATCCCCGGCACTATCACCATC
>JAEUVL010000928.1 GCA_016786965.1 Chitinophagaceae bacterium | reverse complement strand
CGAATAGCGTTTTGCAAATGCACAATAGCCGAATCGTATTGCCGCATTGAATGATAGAGCAAGCCAAGGTTAAGGGAGGCTACCTGGGAATTAGCGTCTTTGCTCACCGCCTGCCGCAGGTACACCAGTGCGGAGTCATTCATCTCCATTTTCATAAAAGCATTGCCTGTTTCAGTATAAGCCGGAGCATAAGACGGGTCAACCGCTATCGCTTTTTTGAAATAGACAATAGCAGAATCATACACCTTCATATCATCATAAAAATTCCCCACGGCAAACCATGCCTGTGCATTCACGTCTGTTCTTCGGAAAAGCTGCCGCTTATAGTAAAATGCGGCGGAGTCTGTTTCTTTCAGTTGCCGGAAAATACTGGCCAGGTTATTCCAGATAACCGGGTTCTCCTCGTCCTGGCGCATAGCCCGCTGCATATAAAAACGGGCAGAATCATATTGTTTCATTCCCTGCATGATCAAGCCCATATTATTCAGAAACTGTGCATTACCAGGATCACCACTCAGGGCCCTGCGCAGGTACAGCCGGGCAGAATCAAATCTCTTTTGTCCTAAGAATGCCATCCCCATATCGCTCATGAATAAGGGGCTGTTAGGATCTATCATGGAAAACCCTTTCAGGAAATTAGTAACTGAGTCTAGCTGTCCCAATTCCCTGAATATTTTAAGCATGTTATTTGATGCCGGCTTGTAATCAGGCCGGATAAAAAGGGCCTTGCGGAAATACAACTTAGCTGAATCAAAGCTCTTATCCTGTCCGTAGATGACGCCGAGGTTATTCAGGATAGACGGGTTGCCAGGCTCTACTTTAATGGCCTCCTGGAAATAATGGTAAGTGGAATCCGGCTGCTTTAGCTCTTTGAACACCAGCCCCAGGTTGATTAGTGAAAAGGCCGAATAGGGATTCGCCGCCAATGCCCTCCGGTAGTAGAAACTCGCAGAATCGAACAGTTTCAGTGCAAAATTGGCCCGCCCTAGATTGTTGAATGCTTCCTCGTAATTAGGGTCCAGCGCTGCTGCTTGTCGATAATACACCTTGGCCGAGTCGTACTCTTTCAGGTCGCGGTAGAAATTACCGATATATACATTCACAATAGATTTATCCTGGTAGTTGGCAAAT
>JAEUVL010000417.1 GCA_016786965.1 Chitinophagaceae bacterium | reverse complement strand
TTGTACACGGCCGCTACCATCACCTTTCATCAGGTCTTTTACATCATTCAGAGTAGCATGGTTAAGGTCACCGGGTATGGTGTGTTTTAAGGCAGATGCCGCAACACCAAATTCCGCAGCCTCATTCATTGGCATGCCGGTTACTAACCCAAAGATCAAACCACTGGCAAATGAATCGCCACTGCCAACACGGTCAACAATGCGGACATTATATTGTTTGGTGTGATAAAACTCACTGCCATCATATACCAGGGCACTCCAGCCATTGTCACTAGCACTGTAACTTTCCCGTAATGAGGACGCAATGAATTTGAACCCGAACTTTTCTTTCATTTGTTTGAACACATCTTTAAAACCATCAAGGTTCAGTTCACCTTTGGTAACATCTGTATGCGCCGCTTTGAAACCCAGAGTTGTATCTGCATCTTCTTCATTACCGATGCATACATCCACATACTGGCAGAGTTTGGTCATTACTTCCCTTGCTTTTTCTTTACTCCATAATTTTTTACGATAGTTCAGGTCAATACTTGTGGTAATGCCTTTTGCCTTTGCAGCTTTCAAAGCGGCTTCTGTCAAAGCAGCAGCTTTATCACTCAGGGCAGGGGTAATGCCCGTAGTATGGAACCAGGAGGCACCGTCCAGTATTTTATCAAAATCAAATTCGCTGGCATCAACATCTGCAATAGAAGCACCGGCACGGTCATACACCACCTGTGATGCCCGCATGGAAGCGCCTGTTTCTAAAAAGTAAATACCCAGTCTTTCACCACCTCTGGCAATAAATTGTGTATCCACTCCATAACGACGCAGATGATTGATAGCAGACTGACCGATTGGATTGTTCGGTACTTTGGTAACAAAAGTGCCGTTCAAGCCATAGTTGCATAATGCGGCTGCCACGTTTGCCTCTCCGCCACCATAGGTCACCTCAAATGTGTCTGCTTGTACAAAACGTTTGAAATCGGGAGTCGATAAACGTAACATGATCTCTCCCAGCGTTACTACTTTTTTTGACATATCAGTTGTTATTTGTTAGTTAGTTAAATGAATTTTATTTCAGTGTTGGAACCGGCGCCGGATCCATATCCGAGAACACCTGGTTTTCCCCTGCCATCCCCCAAATAAAACCATAATTGGAAGTGCCGCAACCAAAATGCATACTCCAGGGGGCCGATATTACCGCTTCATGATTGGCCATCACCAAATGTCTTGTTTCCTGGGGCTGCCCCATAAAATGAAATACCCTGTGTTGGGAAGGTACATCAAAATAAAAGTACACTTCCATTCTTCTAGTATGAGTATGCGGAGGAACCGAGTTCCAGACACTGCCACTTTCCAGCACCGTTAATCCCATTACCAATTGGCAGCTTTTAATACCATCCAGGTGAATGTATTTATAGATTGTTCTTTTATTTGAAGTGGAAACATCGCCGAGGTTAACCGGCGACGCTTTTTCCTTCGTCATTGATTTATTGGGATACTTGTGATGGGCTGGTGCAGATAGAAGATAAAATAATGCTGGTTCTTTTTTACTCTTGCTCTTAAATTTTACTTCTTTGGTTTCTTTGCCCAGGTACACACAATCCAGTTTGTTTATGGCGAATTCTTTTCCATCGGCAATCACAGTTCCAGCTCCACCAACATTGATAATACCTAATTCCCTTCTTTGTAAGAAATAGTCAGCCCTTAATTCAGGGTGATTGGGTAAGGTTATTGTTTTATTAACCGGTTTTACGCCGCCAATAATAACCCTGTCGTAATGTGAATAGACTAACTGTATCGAGTCATCCTGCATCAGGTTCTGTACAAGGAAATTTTCCCGAAGCTGTTCCGTATTCATTTGCATTGTTTCTGCAGGACTGTTTTGAAACCTGATTTGCATAGCTAAGCTTTTATGGCAGATGGAGTGGATTCCTCCATATGCTGCCAGTTAAAATAATTCTTTGCGTTGTAAAAACAAATATCCTGGATCACTTTGCCGGTCCATTCAATATCGTTGGGCAATTCCCCGTTTTCCACTTCTTCACCAAACATGTTGCAGAGCAACCTCCTGAAGTATTCATGACGGGGAAAGGAGAGAAAGCTTCGGCTATCTGTAAGCATACCAACAAACTTACTCAGCAGTCCCATATTACTCAATGCATTGATCTGTTTGGTCATTCCATCTTTTTGATCAAGAAACCACCAGGCAGAACCCCATTGTACCTTGCCTGCTGCAGTGCCATCATTGAAATTGCCAATCATGGTGGCGAACAATTCGTTGTCGGCAGGATTGAGGTTGTAAATAATTGTTTTGGCCAGTGTGTTATTGGTGTCTAAACGATTCAGAAACTTAGCCAATGCTTTTGCCTGTGAGAAATCGCCGATACTGTCCCAGCCGGTATCCGGGCCCAGTTGTTTCAGCATACGGCTGTTATTATTTCTTAGTGCACCCAGGTGGTATTGTTGCACAAACCCTTTTTCATGATCCCACTCAGCAAAAGTTACCAACATGGCTGATTTGAATTTCCTGTTTTCTTCTAATGATAATGCACCGCCGCTTCTTATTTTGGCAAAAATGCCGGCGATCTCGGTAGTCGTATAATCTTCGGCATAAATTTCTTCGAGCCCATGGTCGCTTACACTGCAATAATTGCTGACAAAGAAATCATGCCGCTTTTTCAACGCAGCCAGGTAGTCATTATAAGTACTGATAGAAATATCAGCTGTTTTTTCCAAACCGGTCAGGTAATTGTTAAAGCTATTTACATCATCTACATTCATGGCCTTATCGGGACGGAAAGCTGGTAACACCTTTGTTGACCAGTTATCTTTTTTTATCTGCTGGTGATACTGCAGGTT
>JAEUVL010000381.1 GCA_016786965.1 Chitinophagaceae bacterium | reverse complement strand
GAGGTAGGCGTCATTGGTTTTATCCTGAATTCATATTTGAATACTCCATTGCCTTCAATGCGAATGAAAACAGTGTCAGTTGTTGCCGGTACATTATATATTATACTATCCTCCACCACCTGTCCTGCATCAATCGTACCAACTGCGTTAAGGACGTATCTCTTAAGAAATATATAGCTGTTGACCGTATTTCTATAACCCCAAACCCCAAAAATTCTATTATCAATACAACTAATATTCTGTGCCTTGAAATATATGGTAAGCAGACCCGGAGTAGTAATTGCGATTTTATTGTAATCGTTACCATCGGTAACGTTATTGTAAATAAGCCCAACAACTCCTTCCCGCTTTTGCCCTTGACCTATAAAACGAGCCTCTGCAAAAGTATTATCCGGTTCCACGTCAACATCTGGGGTCGTATCTGCCAGGAATTCAAACCTGAACTGGTATCGAAAAGCCTGTGTTCCTTCTAATCGTATATAGGCAGTATCTGCATTGAACCGGCAGGTATAAATAGTATCATAAACGGTGGCTCCGGCCGGAATGGATGTGGTATTCGTAAGATTCCGGGAAGCGATCAAACCGGCTGAAACCGTGTCTTTATACATATTCAATGTAATACGGGCGGCGGTAGTGCAGGTTGTATTGGTGGCTTGTATATAAACTTTCAACCGGCCTGTATAAGCAGTTGTTGTTTTGTAATAATCAAAATTATCCTGGCTGGCACCCTGCATATCATTAAAATACCGAAGTCTCCCAGCTCTTACTTCATTGGGAACAATGGGTATCGCATGCAAAAAGAAGTTATTAGGCTCCGGATCGTTTTGTACTGTTATTGCGTTGTTGACCACATAGTATACTTCGTACTCATAAGCCCGTGAAGAACTAATGGTGAAAAAATTATTTCCTGCACCCAGGCCACATACCACAAAGGTGTCGAGGTAGACCGCATCGGGTGTAAGCGTAGTAGTGGGAGGATTGGAAGGTGTCCGGTCGGTGAAATTGGAAGTAACAAAAGTTAACCGGTTGGAAGTGCTGGAATTCGTACTCGTAAAATCGCCGCGGTACGTAGCTTTCAGGTACACAGTAATACTGCCATCGCCGGGCATATTGTACTGATAGATATCTGACGCATCTGGCAGGCTGGCAGTTTTCTTGAAACGAATATGACCTTTCTTTACCTGACTTTCTGCTATAGGGATGACGGTGGAAATAGGCGAATTATACGATTCTGCGGAATCAGACACCGTTGAATCCATAAATTCATATTTTAAAGTATAGCTGACCTTTTCTGCAGCAGTCAACTGGAGATAAAAAGTATCGGCAGCATACCCTCTTATCTTTATCGTGTCGTACTGTTGTTGACCACAAGGCAAAGAAACGGGCCATTCTGAAAGAGTGAAATTGTTTAAAAAATTCCCGTTCTTATCAAGTATTGAACCAAAAAGGGAATTGGAGAACTGCGTACACTGATCATTTCTCGCCTCTACGAAAAATTTCATGGCACCATCCGCGGGTAGTATAATCCTGTATGTATCATATTCGTCTATATATTGATCAGCATTGTAATCATATTCGCCTACATTGCCCCCTTTGATTACACCTTCATTTAAAACTATAGCATTGTACAAACAGCAATTATCTTCCTCGTCGTCATAAATATCCTGGTATCTATAAATAAACTGATAGCCAAACGTACCATTAGTAACAAATTTCACCAGCAGGGTATCTCCCTCCTGCATATTGTTTAAAGGAATACTGCTGAATACCTGCTGAAAAGAAGATACGGCCGGATTGTCGCCTACAAATCCTGATGCAAAAGGAGTGCTGCTGCCATTCTGATAACAAAAATATTTTATCCAGTGTGTGCCACTACACTGGTTGTTTTGTGCTTTAATCCTTAAATACACACTGTCATAATTTGCCGATGGCAATATGGTAGTAAAATAGTCAACGGTGTCAAAATTCGGATTCCCCCAAAATTCATATCCAAGGCTGGCTTCTTCTTCCGTATTAAAGGAGAAAGAAGAAGCTGTCGCAGGTGTATTATTGAATAGATAATAAAGGTCATCCCGATTATAGACATTGACCGGGTACCACTGCATGGCATACTCAAAATCGCCGGTACTTTCAAATTTCAGATAAAAACTATCTGCCGACATTCCGCATAAGTTTATTGTCGTACTATAATATTCGCCCTCATCCAGGGTGAAATTGGTAGCATAGAATTGCCCCACATATTCATTATTAATTTGAAGACTGTTGAAGATCGAGAAATTCAGGGTTTGTGTTCCGCTTGAACCGGTATTGGTTATTTCCAATACAAGGTAGAAATTGGCGTTATAGGTAAAATCCACACCGTGATAGTCCGCAGTATCTCCTCCCCCCAGGCTTGCTGTGGTATAATCATTCATCGCTAAGGGACTGGCTGTTGAAAAGCTGTTGTTTGGCTCTGTTTCGCCTGATTGTCCAAAAGAAATAAACCGAATGGCTATAATAAAAAAAGCAGCTAAGAAAATCCTTTTCATTCCAGTTAGTTGGTTCAGAATTGGTGTCGAATGTATTTTTTATGGTAAACACTGCAAATAATCCATTTGGATTAGGAATTCGGGTAATGGCTTTTCATACGTGGCAGCCGGGTAATAGTGATCCCCATCAGCAATGGTGAACGCCACCTGGCTCAAAGCCTGTGCAGCAGAGTGGAATGGCCGGTACTCCACATAATCCCTTTGGATTAGCGCATTATTGAAAGGCTATTGCTTATTTTGAGCTATAAAAAATCAATAAACTGGGAAGACGCTTTTACATACTCTTTCTCCTGACAGGCTTCTTTGTTGCCCGAACATCAGCACAGGTGATTAACAGGTACAACAGCTTTCATTATAATGTAAACGAAGGAATGCTCCAGAGCACCCTTTCGGATATAGCCATTGATAAAAATAATTTTTGCTGGATATCCTACCCCAATGGTATTCAGCAGTTTGACGGCAACAGTTTTCGGACAGTCGCCATACAGCCCGGCCTGCCAGATGATAAATTCGTCAAGTTTCTTCGCTGCAGTAATGGCGACTTTCTTCTCAGTCATTCAAAAGGAATCTCGAAATACGAGGCAGATAACAACCGCTTCACAGAAGTTTATAAAAAGAATCCTGCCCTGCAGCGGCACCTGCTGATACTCGGGGAAGACGACAATATCATTTACCTGTACGACGAAACAGGCACTATCACCGCCCTCCAATCAGGTTCTTATTCACCGGTAGGCAGTATCCGTACCGGTATGCCCTCTTATACCCATAACACCGAAAACCTTCCCCGAATCAGCGATAATATTGTTGATCATACCATCGCCTGGTGGATGGGCAATACCATCTGCCTTTGGGACCTGAAAAATAAGAAGCTACTACATCAGACATCCTCTGTTCCTGGCAGGTCGGCCTTCCTGCTACACCTGCTGCCCGGAAAAAAAGTACTGTATAATAATTATATACACAACGATGCCCTTCAGTGCTGGGATTTTGCAACAGGCACCAACAAAACACTGCCCGTTATCGGCAAAGACAAAGACCAATACATTTCCCGTTTCAACATCCTCCGCTGGCAGGAAAAGTATATCATATCCATCAACAACCACCTGTATGAAACAGATTCCACTCTGCGGGTATTAAAATCAGAGATTGTTAATTTCCAGAACCAGCCGGTTGCCGGCAACCTTGGTATTGCCAATATGATTGAAGACAATCTCGGCAACCTATACATCCAAACCATCACCGGGGGCATCCGCAAAGTGATCCGCAATAACTATCCCGTTAAATACTATGGTTCCTCTGCAAAAGAAGAAAATGCAGTGATCGGTATATTACCGGATAAGAAAAACAACAGGATACTGGTGGGCACCAGCAGGGCAGGACTCTTTGTGTTTGATACCCTCCAGCAGCTGGTACACCGTATACCCAAACTGCCGGGAAGTAAACTGCCCTTTGGTGTAAATGCTATCGTGAAAGATAATAACAATGATTACCTCCTCTTTGTAATGGGACAAAAGAACATCTGGAAACTGCGCAGCGATCTGTCATCCTTTACCCAACAGCCAATCGCCTTTGCTGATACACCCACCCATCCCATTGACTACTTCGGCAGTACGCTCTGGCGACAAGGCAACGAAGTCATCGTGCAGTCAATGACACAATTATTCCGGACGGATCTTACTACGGCAAAAACCACCGCTTACCGCCTTACCGGCGAATACACCCTCGGCCGTTTGTGGTATCGTGGAAAAGTGATTGCACACCAAAATGACGAGCTCATTTTCGTGGACGGACAATCACTACGTGAAATAAAAAAAATACCCTTTCCCAATACTGCCGGCGTACGCTGCTTTGCCACCGAAGCCAATGGTAATATATTGCTGGGCACCAATAAAGGCATCTTCCGCACGGACAGCAGCGGCAAACTGCTCCACCAATGGAATCGGGAGAAAGGCCTGCCCGATGAATGTATCTATGCCATAGCTGTTGACAACAGAGGCAATCTCTGGTGCAGCAGCAATAAAGGCATCTTCCGCATCAGCCCTGATAATAAAATACTCCACCTGACCCGCGAAGATGGCCTGCAGGAAAATGAATTCAACACCGGCGTGGTAGCCTTAACAGAAGATGGCGAGCTCTTTTTCGGTGGCATGAACGGCGTGAGCAGTTTTTATCCCTCCGATATCAGCGGCTTTGATGAACAGATCAAACTCTTTGTTACCCGTATCCGGGTAAACAACACAGAAGTAAACGGCGAGACAGCCCCCTGGATGACAGAGAGGCTGACACTCAGCTACCAACAAAACTCGCTTTCCTTCGATTTTGTCGCCATAGCCAACAATAACCCTGCCCAGTACATTTACCAATACAGAATGGCAGGTATAGACAAAGAGTGGATACAAAACAGCGGGCTACAAGCCATCCGCTATTCACTACCACCCGGTAAATACACCCTCCAGCTGTACGCTTCCCGCTCCTTCGACAAGGAAGCTAAACCGCTGAAGGAAATACGCATTATCATCCGACCGCCTTTCTGGAAAACATGGTGGTTCATCACTCTCGCCATCATCACCCTGCTCGCTATACTCGCCACTCTGATCAACCAACGTAATAAAAGAAAATATGCCCGGCAATTGCAGCTATTGGAACAGGAACGGCAACTGAAACTGGAACGGGAGCGCATCTCCAAAGACCTTCACGACAGCCTCGGTGCATACGCACATGTAATGCTTTATAAAACAGAACTGCTGGAACAGAATGCACAAAATCGTTCCGAACTGATCAGCGACCTCAAATTCGCCTCCAAGGATATCATCACCTCCCTTCGTGAAACCGTGTGGGCACTAAAGAAAGATGAATACACCGCTGATGAATGCCTCGTACGCATTCGGAACTTCATCCAGCCATTCAGCCGCTATTATGATCACATACAGTTTACCCTCGAAGGAGAAGCCCCTGCCGGTATGAAGCTGCATTATACCAAAGCACTGAATGCAGTACGCATTGTGCAAGAAGCGATATCTAACAGTATCAAACATGCTTCACCAAAAAATGTGAAAGTATGGAGCGAAACCCTCGGCAGCAGATGGAAAATCACTATTACAGATGATGGCAAAGGATTTGACTATCTTGCTATGAAGGAAATGGAAAGAGGTAATGGGTTAAACAATATTGAACACCGTGCCGCTGAATCAGCTTTTGAACTGACCATAAAAGCAGGAAAAGATAAAGGGACCATCATCAGTATTATTATTTAATATATGCCTGTACGAATAGCCATAGTAGATGACAAAGCCAGCAACAGGAGTATTATAAAAGATAAGCTATTGCGTCATGCCGGGTTTGAAATTTGTTTTACTGCCGAGAATGGAAAAGACTTTCTCGAAAAAATGAAAGACCTGTCTCCGGAGGATTATCCGTCAGTAGTATTAATGGACCTGGAAATGCCTGAAATGGATGGTGTAGATGCTGTGGCAGCAGGATCATATTTATATCCTTCTGTAAAATATGTAATGCTCACCATTTTTGATGATGAGGAAAAAATATTCAGAGCTATTAAGGCAGGAGCATTCGGGTACTTATTAAAAGAAGAAAGTGCCGAAAATATTGCCGGAACGCTTATACAAATGAATGAAAATGGTGTTGGGCCGATCTCACCAGGTATCGCACATAAAATATTACAATTAGTGCAAAACAATACCGTATCCCTGGTGCAGAAAAAAACGTCCGAAAAAGAAAAAACACCTTTCAACCTCACAGAAAGGGAACAGGAAATATTAAAACTCCTCATCCAGGGAATGCTATATAAAGAGATCGGCCATAAACTTGATATCAGTCCAAACACTGCTAAAAAACATGTGTTGAATATCTACGGCAAGCTACATGTGAACAGTAAGGCCCAGGCGTTGGCATTGGCTTATGAAAAGGGATTGATATAGCGGTCTGATGCTACCCCGGCAGATCGGGCAGGGGCAATTTCTTTTCTCCTTACTTTTACCACCATTAAATACTACTAATGAAAATAGTCCTCCTTGCCGCCCTGCTGTTTTGTTATTCCTTTAGCATGGCACAAACAGAAGCCACCATCCGCACTCATTATACTGAAGTAAATAAAAAGATCGGCGAATCCATTGATCAGGGCTATGAGGGACCGCTGTACCAAAACCAGTGGATCATTAATAAAAATGGAAAAAGCTGGCCCGCCGTTGGCCTCTATGCTGACACCGTGAATTTCTGGTACGATGATGACCCCAACCACCTGCCACCAGCGGAACGGCCACTGAAGAATGTATTACTGAAAGTAAATACCAGCCGCCAGTCTTCGGCGCTTTTTTCCCAATCAGAATTTTTATTCAAAGATGGTCGCCTGCTGTTCTACTACCTCCATGAAGGGGAAGAAGGCAATGAATGGGAAACAAGAGTGTATTA
>JAEUVL010000378.1 GCA_016786965.1 Chitinophagaceae bacterium | reverse complement strand
GTACTCTCCGGATGTAACATGAGTCAGCCATTCTGTATTTTCCAAATACCAGTCAATGGTAAGTGAAAGTCCTTCTTCGAAAGTGACGGAAGGCTTCCATCCCAATTCCTTATTGATCTTAGAAGCATCAATTGCATACCGCCTGTCATGTCCCGGCCTGTCCTTTACATAGGTGATCAGCGCCTCACTGCTTCCTGGTGCTTTACCGGTCTTATCATCCACCAGTTTACAAAGCAGTTTCACGAGGTCAATATTCCGCCATTCATTAAAGCCGCCTATATTATACGTATCCCCTGTTTTTCCCTCATGAAAAATAAGATCAATAGCGGCAGCATGATCTTTTACATACAGCCAGTCACGGGTGTATAGCCCATCACCATAAACGGGTAATGGCTTTTGGTTCAGAATATTATTTATAAAAAGAGGTATCAGTTTTTCAGGAAAATGATTAGGGCCGTAGTTGTTAGAGCAGTTGCTCACCACTATCGGCAGCCCGTACGTATCGTGGTAAGCCCTTACAAAATGATCGCTGGATGCTTTGGATGCACTGTAAGGAGAATGAGGATCGTACTTAGTTTGTTCTGTAAAGAAACCCGTATCTCCCAGGGCTCCATATACCTCATCCGTAGAAACATGATAAAAACGTTTGCCTTCTTCCGATCCTTTCCAATGGTTTTTAGCAGCATTCAGCAAATTGACCGTACCAATAATATTCGTGTAAACAAAATCCAGCGGCGATAAAATAGAACGGTCCACATGACTTTCTGCAGCCAGGTGGATGATACCGTCCGGGCGGTATGTTGTAAATATCCTTTCTATCTCTGCTGTATCAAGAATATTTGCTTTCTCGAAAATATAATTTGGAGCATGCTCAATATCCCTCAGGTTCTCAAGATTGCCCGCATAGGTCAGCGCATCCAGGTTCACGATTTTATAATCCGGGTATTTGGTTACAAAGAGCCGGACAAGGTGCGATCCGATAAATCCGGCACCCCCTGTAATGATTATTGTGCGGGCCATACTAATTAATAATGGTTTAATTTATACCAATTGAATGTTTTACGCAATCCCTCTCCCACTGTTACTTCCGGGTCATACCCAAGTAATGTCCTGGCCTTGGAAATATCAGCAAGGCTGTGTTTTACATCTCCCTGCCTCTCTGGTCCAAAAACAGGTTGCAATGAAGTACCCGCCTCTTTATTTAATCCTTCAAATAATTGCAGCAAAGAAGTTTGTTCTCCGCAGGCAATATTGTAGGCCTGGTTCACGGCGGCTCTATCAGTGATGAAAAGAGCAAGGATGTTGGCCTTTACTGCATTTTGGATATAGGTAAAATCACGGCTATGACTGCCATCTCCGTTTATAACGGGCGGCTTGTTATGAAGTAATGCTTCCGCAAACAAAGGAATCACAGCAGCATAAGGCCCGTTAGGGTTTTGCTTTGGTCCAAAGATGTTGAAATAACGCAGACCGATGAATTCAATGTCATACAAATTAGCGTACACTTTTGCATACAATTCATTCACATACTTGGTGACTGCATAGGGAGATAGAGGGTTGCCGATCTTGTCTTCCACTTTTGGTAACCCTGGATGATCGCCATAAGTAGATGAACTGGCTGCATAAATCACCCGGCGTATTTTTTTCTCCTTTGCTGCTGTAAAAACATTTAGGGTGCCGGTGATATTTACTTCATTAGTAGTAAGCGGGTCGTTAATGGAACGGGGTACCGATCCCAGGGCCGCCTGGTGAGTAATAAGGTCTATCGTATCACAAGCGGTAAGACAAGTATCATAATTTCGTATGTCCCCTTCGAGGAATTCGAATTTAGGATGGGAAATAAACTCCCGTATGTTATCCAATGACCCAGTAGCCAAATTGTCCAATACTCTAACATGGGTCACTCTCTCGTCAAGCAACAACGCCTCAGCAAGATTAGAGCCGATAAAACCAGCCCCTCCTGTAATTAAGATTCGCATGAAATAATTAAAATGAGTTTTACTTTTTCCTTTTCCTGTTGAAAAAACGGCGGATATCCAGCCAGTTCAATATTTTTTCAGAAAAGTTTTGTGGTGCGGTTTCTTCTTCGTAATAACTTCCATAACCATACCCATAACCATACCCGTAGCGGCCGTACCCGTAATAACCATAGCCTGGTTTTAATTTCACATCATTTATAATAATTGAAACCTTTGGAAGTTTCTGGTCCTGGTAAAATTCATCTATAAGAGCCACCTGTTTTTTGAACGTATGCCCCTGCCGTACCAGGTATAAAGTACAATCTGCGTATTTACCCAGTGTCATCGCATCACTCACCATTCCTACCGGCGCCGTATCGATAATGACCACATCGAAATTGTCTTTTAACCATGCGAACAATTCATCAAGCCGTGAATCCAGCAGCAATTCAGATGGGTTAGGCGGTACCGGACCGCAACCAAGTACAAAAAGATTTTCATGCTCCGGCACCGGTTTTATCATATTGGCCAGTTCTCCCTTACCAACAAGGAAATTAGTAATACCGGGTCCCTTAGAAATACCCAAACCAGACAGCACCTTAGGTTTACGGATGTCAAACTCAAGCACTATTGTTTTCTTACCTGCCAGCCCCAGCACAGCACCCATATTGGTGCTTACATAAGATTTACCCTCACCGCTGAAGGAAGAAGTGACAAGGATACAGGGCTTTTCCTTTTTATTGAGCACATACTGAAGGTTCGACCGGATGATCCTGAATTGCTCCGCCACCATGCTGCGGGTGGACTTACTTACTACTAATGTATTTTCTGAGTAAGAATGTCCTATCTCACCCAGGATCGGAACCTGTGTTATTTTCTCTATATCAAAACGGGTGGTCACCTTATCATTTAGCACCTCTCCGGCAAAAATGAAGATGGCAGGTAAACTGATACCCAATAAAATGGCAAGGATTTGTATGGCCCGCTTGTTAGGCTTGATAGGAGTAGTAGAAGGATATGCCTGGTTGATGATGTTCGAACTGGCGATAGTGGATGCCTGCGATATGGCAGTTTCTTCCCTTTTCTCCTGCAGTATTTTATACATTCCCTGGCTGCTTTCCACCTGAGCTTTTTTCTCCGCCAGTTCTTTCACTTTCGCAGGCATGGCCCGCAACTGTACCTGGTTTTGCGAACTAAGGCTACGAAGACGGCCTATGCTCCCATTCATGGAAGACTTGATATTCCTTATGTTCTCTAATATGCTGGTGCGTAACTTTTCAATTTGTCCCTCTATCTCTTTTACCACCGGGTTATTTACAGGTACATTAGAATTGAGCAATAACTGCCGGTCAATCTGGGCCTTGTTGTACTCTGCCACCAGTTGAGTGAAGGTAATATCATCTATACTGAGTGTGGAAGGCACTTTACTAAATTCATTTCGCTTATCCTTCAGGTACTCATCCACGATACTTGAAATATTTAATCTTTCTGTTTGCTCATTGATAGCCTTATCTGTTTCAGAAAGAACGGCCCACCCTTTTGCTGACTGCGCTTCCTGATCAATCAGATTATTACGAAGTTGATAATCCAGCAGATCTTGTTTCAAACTGTCGAGCCTTTCACCATAGTCAGCCAGTCTGCCGTCAATAAAATCCAGTATTTGGCCGGACGATTGCTTTTTTTCTTCAATACTATAACTGCCATACTCTACCATCAGCCGGTTAATGATATCGGCCCCGAGCAATGGGTTAGGGGTACGCATCCCGATAGAAAGAATACCGGTTCCCGGGGTTTTAGGTACTACATAGATACCGCCTGCGTAGGCGCCAGCGGCTATGGCCGTGGGCTGCCACAATACACTGTAGTCATTACTGCTGATATTACCACCGGTTCTTACCAGGCGAAAAACACCATTTGAGTTTTTAAAGCCCTGTCCGAATGAAGCTGTTACTTCGTCATTGATACGAAACTGGTTATCATTCAGGAATTTTATTTTCATGGAAAAAGACCGGGAAGAATCTGTGATCTGCAATGCCTCAACTATAAAAGGCCCCTGCCGGTATATATTTACATTCTTTTTGATCTTTCCCTTAATGAAATAACTGAACTGGAGCTTCAGACTGTCCACCACCCGCTGCATCAGCGGACTTGATTTCAATACTTCTATTTCACTCAGGATATTTTGGGCCTTATTATTCGCCAGCACATCTTCAATAAGGTCTGAACGGCCACCTTGCTGCTCTGTTTTAATGTTCATTGTACCTCCTACATTATAAATAGGAATAGTGTACCGGAGATAAAGAAAGGCCACCAGCAGGCTCAGCGCTACTGACAGAACAAACAAAGGCAGAAAACGTACATATTTATAGAAAAGATCCCTGAAACTTAAATTCCAAAGCTCTTTTCTGTTCTCGTTGATACTCTTGGTAACCTGGTCTTCCATTTACAGAATTTCTGATTAATTAAGGGGGCAGATCAGTTTTTAATAAAAATATTTGCCAGGGTGGCAGCGGCGGCCACCAATGTTAACCCCATTGATATCTTTTGAAATGCTCTTTGCTGGTCGGCATCCTTCATTCGTTGCTTCGTTGGTTCCACCAGCACCACATCATTTTGCACGAGATTAAAATAAGGTGAAAGAAAAAGTGAATCGGACGAAAGATTTACAATACCGATTTCTCTTTTACCATCAGTTTCCCGCAAAATTTTTACGTTATCCTTCTTACCATAATCGGTAATGCCGCCGGCAAGCCCCAATGCTTCGAAGATAGTGAGCCGCTCACCCGGCACTGTTACCGGCCCTTCTCTGCCCACCTGGCCAAGTACCGTAACCCGAAAATTCAGGTAACGTATGATAACGGTTGGATTGGTCAATAATTCAACCGGTTGAGTCAATCTTTTCTTTACCTCCGCCGCCAATTCATGCTTGCTCATTCCTTCAACATGAAAAATACCAAGGCGGTGGTGTTCTATATTCCCATTATTGTCAACCAAATAACCTGCAGCTCCGGCCGTCTGGCCAGTACCTGCGGAGGCACCCGGGGTAACCGGCAGGTTATACAACTGGTCTATCTCCGGCTTGGTACTCAGGCTATACACCTGGATCGAAAGCAGGTCACCTTTCTGAATTTTCAGCTCTGGAATATTTACTACCCCTTTCCCTGCAGTATCGCTGAATCTATCCAGGTAATAGGGAATCTTTTGCTGGGGTTTACAGGAAAAAAAATAAAAAGGGAGTGAGAATAATAATAAAATCCGGATGAATTTCATTGAAACGTCTTTTGTGTAAAGCGCAGCTGTCACTGCAAAAATAAGGTTCGGTTTTACTTGGGCAGTACCGAAGTTAATTTAGTTCTGTCAATATATGCCACCAAAATATAACCCAGGCTGTCAATAGCCACACGGGCCATTTTATGCCGCACATCCAGCACCTTCCCTTCCTGGTCCATCAGGCTGCCAGTGGTAATGCGCACCCGTTGATTTATTTTTAACTGTGTCGGTTTCGCCTCCACATTCTCGTACTCATCGAGGAAACGCCTGATTGCCGTTATCTCTTTCTCTTTGATCACCGCAGGCTTACCATTCCAATACACAAAGTTGATAGCACCACTTGTCATCCTCACAGCAGTTCTGTCAGCATCATTCACTTTTACGAAAACATATGATTTGAACAGTGGCTCTTGCACTACTTTCACCCTGTCGCTCCACTTCCTCCGCACCTTATTTAAAGGACAGTAGCTCTCAAACCCCTTTTCTGTTAAAAGTTGATTGACTTTTTTCTCCCATCGTGGCCGTGTGTAAACGGCTAACCATTTTTTACTCAAGAGGTAATATTTTGTGCAGGGCTTCGCCACCTCAGTTACACAGAAAAATATCTATACAACTGATTATCAAAAATTTATAACAAAATCAGTGGGCACCGAATGCCTACTTACTGATTTTGCTGCAAATATAGGCGAAGATGTGAGTGGGGAGGCAATAAAATGTACAGATTTTGAATGATTTACCCCCATAAGTTGATAAATATCCGGGTGTAAAAAGCAAAGTGTTAAGTATCTATTGATACCGCCAAATTGTCCACTAATCTTGAAATCTGAAAAGAGGCAAATTGTACCGTCAGATCGCTTGTTTCAGCATTATTTATTGCTTATTGACCGCCTGTTAATCCCCTTTTACTTGCCTCTTAGTTGCCTCTTCATTGCTTGTTACTCGCCTGCTACTTGCTTGCAGACAGCACCTTGATTGCATTTGCCCCCCTTTAGTGGTCAATAACAGGCCTTAACGAGCATTAATAAGCCTTAGTGAGCCTTAATGAGCATTTTCGGGAATCCGGGCCCTCC
>JAEUVL010000358.1 GCA_016786965.1 Chitinophagaceae bacterium | reverse complement strand
CGACCGGCTGCATATCAACGATTATATTCACCGGCTTGAAAAAACAGATGCCACCACCTGGCAATTACCACCAGGGGGAAAACCGGCTGTCTTCATCAGCGAGACGATGCAGCGGGGATTGAAAACAGAGCCGCAGGTAGCTATTTACCAGGCCATCATTCCACAATTGCCAGCCGATACCTTTGTTATTCCACAGCAGGTTACGGTAACGGCCGTATTGACCAATGATCTGCAACGGCTGCAATACAAACTGGGAAAAACAACAGCAGACGATTTTTACCACCGCCTGGGTGAGGCCTTTGTGCTGAACAGGGAAACCATTGCACAGAAGTTAACACAGCATGGCCCGGAAAATTCTTTATTTCCTCCCTGTACCCTCACGCTGTCCAACGACATCCCGGCAGAGAATACTTTATTGGAATTACATACAGATATAGCAATCGGTCACGGGCATTTCCTGCTGCACGAAGAAAGTCCGCTTACCATGCCCTTAAAGCTGGCCCGGTTTGATAACGGCTTACCTGCCGCCATCCGCTTTCAATATGAAATGGGAGAAACTCCCGGCATCAGGTATGATTTGTGAACCAATAGCCGGTAATATAGAACCATCAAACTCCAAACAACGGTCATCCGTCAACAGTCAACAGTCAACGGTCAACGGCCAACTGTCAACGGTCAACCTTCATCCGCCTCCGGGCATTGAACTATTGCTGATAGACTCTCACATAATCCACTTCCATCCTGCGGGGAAACACGGTATCATCAATCCCTTTTTGCCCGCCCCAGTGTCCGCCAACGGCCACGTTCAGGAGTAAATACATTTTATTGTCAAATGGCCAGGCATCATAGCCGCTGCGTTCATTGGCAAACCGGAAGTACACCTTGCCATCCATTGAAACTTTTACACTGTCCTTTGTCCACTCGGTAGCGTACACATGAAAGCTGTCTGAACAATCCGGCACCGGTATCGTAGCTGTTTTCTGTGTGCCAATACTGTGATAGTATTTTTTGCAATGCACCGAAGCATGTACGGTTCCCTGGTTGAAACCCACATGCTCCATAATATCTATCTCCCCATCATCCGGCCATTTCAAAGGAGTATTGCTGCCCAGCATCCAGATGGCAGGCCAGGTGCCGCGGCCGGAAGGTATGCGGGCCCGCACTTCCACCCTGCCGTATTGCCAGTCGCCTTTGCCCTTGGTCACCAGGCGGGCAGAAGTATAATTCCTGTTCTCCCATTTTTCTTTAATCGCTTCGATGATAAGGTGGCCATTCTCCACCCTTGCATTCTCCTTTCGCTTAGCGGTATAGAATTGCAGTTCTTCATTACCCCAGCCGTGTCCGCCCGTATCATAGTTCCAGCGGGTACTGTCGGGCAGGCCGGTATAGTTGAATTCATCACTCCACACCAGGGTTTCTTTTTGCTGCACCTTGCTGGTGGAACTGCAGGTCAGGAATAAGCAGGCAGTGAAAACAGTAAGCAGTATGTTATTATTCATGAAAGATGTATCAGGGTGTTATTAATAAGTTGACCGAAGGTAATTTTTTATTCCCAACATCTTCAGCAGACAACGGACCAGGCACTTCTGTATTCAATAATTAAAATAGCTATTTTTGGCTAAAGTACTTTTTCATGATCTCGTACAACACCAAAGACTGGTTCACATTCATTTTTCGATTTCATAAGGCAGATACCTTCCGGCAGCTTTTCCCCCTCATATTAGGCATCAGTATTTATTCAGCCATCGTAGCCTGGGCAGAGATGTATTACTGGCAACTCTCCTCCAGCAGTTATGTGCGCAATATACCGGTCATGCACACCCTTCTCGGGTTCGCCATTTCCATGCTGCTCGTGTTCCGTACCAATACCGCTTACGACCGCTGGTGGGAAGGCCGCAAACTCTGGGGCAGCCTGGTGAACAACAGCCGCAACTTTGCCATGAAGCTCGCCGCCATTTTACATGCTGATGAAAAAGCCCACCGCACTTTTTTCCGCAAGATCATTCCGGCCTACGCCTCTGCCCTGCACAATCATTTACATAAAGAACAAACCCGCATAGAGCTGTTTGATGAAAATGATGAGCACCCGGGCCTTTTAAAAGAGATCGACCACAACAAACATATCCCCAACCAGGTGGCCCTGCTCATGTACCAGCATATCCAGTTGCTATACCAGGAAAAAAAGATCACCGGCGAGCAATTGTTATTCCTCAATTTGGAGTTACAATCCTTCACCGATATCTGCGGCGCCTGCGAACGGATCAAGAACACCCCCATACCCTTCTCCTATAGTGTCTTCATCAAGAAATTTATTTTCTTTTATATTATGACACTGCCCTTCGGTTACGTTTTCCAGTTGGGCTTTTACGTAGTACCGGTAGTGGCGTTTATTTTCTATGTGCTGGCCAGCCTGGAGCTCATCGCGGAAGAAATAGAAGACCCTTTCAGCGGCGATCAGAATGATGTGCCAACAGATACCCTGGCAAAGAACATCCACCGCCATATTGCAGAGATTATTTAACAGAACGGCCTAGTTTGATCAGCTGCATTATTGCTCCTAATCATTGCACCGCAATTTTAATAAGCAACTATTTTAAACTTTTTCCGTTATATGGTATCAGACAAACCCAATACACTAAAACCGGCAATCATGAAAAAGGCTTTCTCCGCAGCGCTCATTATCACCATCATTGTATTTGCAGTATCCTGCAGTAAAGAAAGCGGCGGGGGCGGCACCACCACTGTAGATTGTAATACGGTCACCAATAAGGCTTTTGCAGCCGATGTAAGTCCCATCATCCAGTCCAGTTGCGCCATCGCCGGTTGCCATGCCAGCGGCAGCACCAATGGTCCCGGTCAGCTCACCAACTACACGGAAGTATTCAGTGCCCGCAGTTCCATTCGTTCTGCTGTTTCCTCCGGCCGTATGCCACAAACGGGCAGCCTCAGCACTGCACAAAAGAACTCCATCATTTGCTGGATAGACAGCGGAGCACCGAATAACTGATCTTAATGGTTTGATAAGGTCCATTTACCAGTGGCATCATTCTTCCCTGTTTCTCAATATATTTATAGCCAAAACGGCTATAATGAGAAAATACCTGCTTGCCTCACTCCTGTTCTTTATTACTGCTATCACTTCCGCCCAAACATTAGGCACCCTTACCGTAGAAAAGATCATGCGGGACCCCAAATGGATGGGAACTTCCCCCTCTTCACCCACCTGGAGCTATGATGGCACCACTCTCTACTTTCTCTGGAATCCCGATAAGGCCCCGGCTGATTCTTTATATTATATTACCAAGGAAAACAAGGTGCCCGTGAAAGCATCCGTGGCAGAGAAACTCGCCTATAATGTACAAAACAATTATACTTTCAATACGGCCCGCACAGCCTATGTAGTGGCAAAGGATGGTGATATATTTTACACAGATATAAAAACCGGGAAGACCAGGCGCATCATCCAAACCACCGATACAGAAAGTAATCCGCAATTCAGTTTCAATGAAACAAAGATCATTTACACCCGCAATCAGAATTTATACGCCTGGGATATTATCAGTGGTGAAACCCTGCAGCTCACCAATATCAAAACAGGGGAAACCGCCTCCGTCAGCGCCCCAAGAACTGGTGGCGCCCCACCCACTGCAGCAGGTAACCCACAGGAACAATGGCTGAAGAATGACCAGTTGCAATACTTCCAGGTATTAAAAGAAAGAAAAGAAAAAAGAGAAGCCGCTGATAAATACACGAAGGGCCTCCCCAAAGAAAAAGAACTTCGCTCCATCAGTTTAGATGATAAAACTTTACAGGGATTAAGCATCAGCCC
>JAEUVL010000326.1 GCA_016786965.1 Chitinophagaceae bacterium | reverse complement strand
ATGGCAAAAAGCGGCGGACAAATGTTGGTCATCCTGCAGTTTGAAGTGCTGCCTGCTGATGCCCAGGTGGAGCAACTAAAAAACGCCGGTATCACCCTTCTCGATTATGTGCCACATAATGCCTATACTGCTGTGGTGAGTACTGCCATGGATGCAGCGCTTCTTATGCAGGTGCGGGTACGGTCCCTTACTGAAATGAAGGCTGCTGATAAAATGCTGCCTGCTCTCTCTGCTGGTATTTTTCCACCACATGCTGTAAAGGTTCCGGGCACCATTGATGTATGGGTCAGCTTTCCCCGCACCTCCACTTTCGAAACTGTAAGTAAAGAATTACAGAAAAGGAATTTCGATATTCAGTCTTCTGTATTCAAACAGCAACGTATTATTGCCCTGTGCATCAGCAACTGGCGGCTGATGGAACTGGCCTCTCTTCCTTTCATTGAATACGTGGAAGCAGCACCGGGCGAAGATCAACTTCTTAATACTTACAGTCGTACCAGTTCCAGGGCTAATATTTTGAATAAACCGATCAGCTCCGGTGGCAGAAACTTACGGGGCGATGGTATTGTGATTGGCATTGGTGATAATTCTGATCCTATACATGTAGATTTTACCGGAAGGAAAATAAGCCGGGCAGGTATAGAACCTAACTATCACGGCACCCATGTGCATGGCACAGCGGGCGGCGCTGGTATTTGGAATGAATTGTATACGGGCTATGCACCCAAGGCAACTTTGCTCAGCCAGGTCTTTACGGGTGTTTGGGTGAATGCGCCTACTTATTATACTGACCACCGGATGGTGATCACGAACAATTCTTATGGGGCTATTACCCAAGATTGCAGTTATTCCGGTTTTTATGATAGCTATGCCCGGATACTGGATGCGCAGGCCATCAGTTTGCCTAAAGTATTCAACACGTTTGCGGCGGGTAACAGCGGTATTGGTTTCCCAATAAATTGCAGTCCTTTTCCTGCCGGTTATAAAACGGTGCTTGGTGGCTATCAATCTGCCAAGAATGTACTTACTGTTGGTAACACCTTTGCGGACGGTGTAATATTTTCTCAATCGAGTCGCGGCCCGGTGAAGGATGGGCGACTGAAACCAGAGATCACTGCGCAGGGGGCATTTGTTACTTCCACGGCCATTCCACAGGATTATTTGCAAAACACCGGTACCAGTATGGCGAACCCTGCGGTGGCGGGAGGGCTGGCATTATTGTACCAGCGCTATCGCCAGTTGAATGGTCCAGCCACAGATCCGGATAATGGCCTGATGAAAGCGATCGTTTGTAATACTGCAACTGATAAAGGGAACACTGGTCCCGATTATATTTATGGTTTTGGCTGGCTGAACCTGTTGCGGGCGATTGAAGTACTGGAAGCTGGTAACTATACG
>JAEUVL010000306.1 GCA_016786965.1 Chitinophagaceae bacterium | reverse complement strand
AAATGGTAGTTCTGCTCATCCGCCACTACATAAATACTTTGCTGGCAGCCGAATTGCTGCTGTTTTTGTTCCGCCAGGCCAATGTCCTGGGTAATATATACGGCTGTTCCGTCTTTTCGTTGTACTACTTTTTCATCCAGTCCATCAGCGGTCAGGTCTATCCACACACTGCCATCTTCTTTTTGTATGAATACATTTTTGGCCAGTCCGTCCTGTACGGCTTTTTTACCAAGCAGGTACGTGTCACTTTCAAAATAGGTCTTATCGAAGTCGGCACCAATTCTTTTGTAGGTGGTATCAAAACCACTGTACACCCAACTGTTCATTTTTTTCCAGAGTGCTATCACTTCGGGTTTTCCGGCTTCCCAATCCACCAGCATTTGCTGGGCTGCTTTCATGATCGGTGCTTCTTTTTCCGCTACTTCTTTCGTCATGCCCGATTCCACCAATGCTGCGATCTGCTTTTTGTGCTCCTCCCCAAACTGAACATAATAATCACCCACAAAATGGTCGCCTTTAATACCGGTGCTTTCAGGGGTGCTGCCGTTGCCAAACAATTGCCAGGTGACCATGCTCTTACAAATATGGATACCCCTGTCGTTGGAGATACAGGTTTTATATACTTCATATCCGGATTCCTTCATGACCTGCGCCACACTCCATCCCAGGAATATATTCCGCAAATGCCCCAGGTGAAGCGGCTTGTTAGTGTTGGGAGAGGCATATTCCACCATCACTTTTTGCCCGTTGGCGGGCCTGGAGCCAAACTTTGCATCAGCATAATTTTTTTGCAAAAAGCTGATCCAGTAGCTATCAGCAACCGTGAGGTTCAGAAAACCTTTGATAACATTATGTGCGGTGAAGATATCCGGGTTGGCTTTTACCAGTGCTTCGCCTATTTCTGCACCCAGTTGCTCAGGTGATCTTTTCAATTGCTTTACAAAAGAGAAAAGCACCAGCGTATAATCACCTTCAAACTCCGGTTTGGTAATATTAATGGTGAGGTCCGATGCGGCAAAATCCTGGTTATAGAGATTCTTTA
>JAEUVL010000295.1 GCA_016786965.1 Chitinophagaceae bacterium | reverse complement strand
CTTTGATGAACTTCCAGATTATGCGGGTCATTTCATCGCCATCCAGTTCGACTACGGGGTTTGCTACATTGATTTTTTCGGCCATATTGAGTTTGTTTTTACTGACTGCAAACGTACAGGAAATGAACTAATCGGGCAAAGAGGTTTTTAATGGCAAGAGGCCCGAGCGCCAAGCCTGGCATCAATGTGCATTCAATTGTGCCAGTATCTTATCGACTGTCATTGAACCCTGGAAGACGGAGATGAGTTCTTTTTTCTTATTGTAAAAGGCATGATAGGGAAAGTTGCTGATGCCAAAAAAGCTGAAGAGGAAATAATCCGTATCACGGCATACCACAATGTTCTCATATTGTGCCAGCTTGTATTTTTCTCTGAAGGCCATCATATCGGGGTGAAGGGCCGTAGTGGCCATTACCACCTGTATGTCTTTGAATTTATCAATGTTCTGTACCAGTGCTTCTGTCTCATGCTGGCAGTGATCGCATTGCGGATTAAACAACATCAGCATAATGGCTTTCTTCCTGGGCAACTCTGCTTTGGTATAGAATGAAACGCTGTCGGGCATCAGCAACTTTACCGGCGGAAAGGTGGGGAATTTTTTATAGGGTGGCTGAATGGTATCGGCCTGGGCCAATCCTACAAGAGTAATTAGTGCGCAGCTTATTACGAGCAATATTTTTTTCATTGATCAAAGATAACTGTCAAAGCTGACAGGTGCTTTACCGGATGATGGTAACGGTGCCTTTGCGGGTAATAAGATTCCCTTTGTAGTCGATCGCTTCTGCCATCCAGATAAAGGTGCCGGACGGTTGGGGTACTCCATTGATACGGCCATCCCATCCGCGGCGGGGATCGGGAGTGGTGAAGACCAATTGTCCCCAGCGGTTGAACAGGCGGAAGAAACGGAATTCTTTTATGCCTACGGGTATGGGACGAAGCATATCATTCAGCCCGTTGCCATCAGGAGTAAAACCGGAGGGCACATATATTTCCGGGCCTTTATATAC
>JAEUVL010000238.1 GCA_016786965.1 Chitinophagaceae bacterium | reverse complement strand
TTACTGCTGGAGTCCAGCATGGTGTGTGATGAATCGGTGGCCATGGAGCAATTGATCATGGCAGAAGCCAAAAAACATAAAAAGCCCCTGGAAGGGTTGGAAACAATGGCTTACCAGATGAGCATATTCGACAGCATCCCTTATAAAGTGCAGGCGAAGGAATTGTTTAAAACCATTTCTGTTGGCGAAAAAGAAACAGATGGTGATAAAGAGTTCAGGGAAATGATGAAAGCGTATAAGGAGCAAAATCTTGAAAAGCTTGGAGAAATGATCAGCAAAAGTGATGATGGTATGATGCAATATGAAGACCTTTTGTTGTTCAACCGCAACCGCAACTGGGTGGAGAAGCTGAAAAAAATAATGTCTTCCAAATCTGTAGTGGTGGCGGTAGGTGCCGGCCATTTACCCGGTGAAAAAGGTGTAATCAGCCTGTTGAGAAAAGCTGGTTATACAGTAACGCCGGTGGAAAATAAACCGGTTCGGGCCACGAGGGAGATTTGATCAAAATAATTCTGCATGAAAAAAATCCTGTTACTGTTAACCGTATCAACTTTTTGCAGCATTCTTCTACCAGCACAAAAAGTAAAAGATCTTCTTTCTTCTGCCAGAACATTTGCTGAACAAAAGAAATACGACGAGGCTGTTTCTGTGTTGAAAAAGGCGAAAGCTATTGACTCTGCGAATTATAATGTGATAATAGGGCTTTCAGAAATGTATTATGAATTGCAGCAGTGGCAGGATTGTTATGATGAATTATCCGCCGGTATCCTGTTGTATCCCGATTCACCCTTCCTGTATTTTTCAAGGGCAGAGATGCTGTACACCACCGTAAATACTGATGCCGCAATAGCTGATTATACCACTACGCTGAAAATGGTAGATGCAGACTCCCTTATTCTTGGCTGCCTGCTGAACCGTGGTGCCTGCTACTCGCAAAAGAGAGAATTTCAATTGGCCTACGAAGATTATACGAAGGCCAGCCTCATTGCCGGTGATAATACAGCCATCCTGAATAATATGGCAACTGCATTAGACGAACTTGGCCGGGCAGATGATGCCATCCTGATACTGAAAAAGATCATCACACTTGATTCGACCTTCCTGGGTTCCTATGTAAACCTGGGGTTTCAATACACTAAGCTGGGCCGGTACAAAGAGGCGATCGAATATTTTGACAAGGCAATTGAACTGGACAAAAAAGAACCACTTACCTATAATAACCGGGGACTGGCAAGGTACCACCTCGGTGATCACAACGGTGCCCTGGCGGATATCAATGAATCACTCAGAATTTATCCGCAAAACAGCTATGCCTATAAGAACAGGGCCCTCGTTTATTTAGCCTTAAAGGAAAAGGAAAAAGCCTGCGCTGATATTCAAAAGGCGCTTGAGCTTGGGTTTACCAAAATGTATGGAGAAGAAGTGCTGCAATTAAAAAAAGCCAACTGTGACAAAACAACTAACTAATGTATTTGTTATCGTTGCATGAAAACTGTTTTTCTGAGCATATTACTTTCTCTTTTGGCCTTGGCAGGCTTTTCTTTTATGAGGGTGCCGGAAGAAGGCATAAAAGTTTCTGTTACCAACCTCAGGAACAATAATGGCCATGTGCTGATCAGCCTGTTCAGAGAGGGTAGTGGCTATCCTGATGAACCCGAAAAAGCCATCCGTAAGGGAAGGGTGATCATAAAAGACAATAAGGCCTGGATCATTTTTACCGGCATCCCCGCAGGCAGTTATGCCGTTGCGATCCTGCATGATGAAAATGATGACCAGAAAATGAATAAAAACGGCCTGGGTTTGCCAAAAGAAGGATATGGGTTCTCCAATAATGTAATGGGGGCCTTTGGTCCGCCATCTTACAGCCGGGCCAGTTTCAAATTTAACAGCACCTCGTTAGCTCAAATAACAATTAAGACAAGATACTGATCGCTCTTGCGCAGTGCAGATAAGAAAAAAGCAGTTCCTGGTGGAAACTGCTTTTTCTTTAATAGTTAACGATCTTAGAATTGCTCCAGCATTGAAAACATGAAGTCGCCTTCGATTTTTGCGTTCTCATCACTATCACTTCCATGAATGGCATTTTCGCCTACTGAAGCAGCATATAATTTACGGATGGTTCCTTCCTCAGCATTGGCCGGGTTGGTAGCACCGATCAGTTTACGGAAATCTTCCACTGCATTATCCTTTTCCAGTATAGCAGCGATGATGGGCCCCTGGCACATAAACTCTACCAGTTCTCCAAAAAAAGGTCTTTCCCGGTGGATGGCA
>JAEUVL010000215.1 GCA_016786965.1 Chitinophagaceae bacterium | reverse complement strand
GTGTACAAGTTTTTTGTAAATGAAAAAGCAGATGCTGAAAAGGTGAATTGGCTGGCCGACCGCTTTTATAAAAATGACTATGATATCAGCAAACTGATGGAAGACATCTTCACGAGTGATTGGTTTTTTGATGAAAAGAATATTGGCGCTCAGATAAAGTCGCCGGTGGAACTCCTTGTTGGTATACAGCGAATGCTGCCCATGAAACTGGAGAATGAAGAAGCCCTGATGTTGCTGCAAAGAGTATTAGGCCAGTTATTATTTTATCCCCCCAATGTGGCCGGATGGCCCGGTGGTAAAGCCTGGATCGACAGTTCGTCATTAATGATGCGGATGCGTATTCCCAAACTTATCAATGATGTGGATGAAATGAATGTAAGCCCCAAAGATGACGATGATACTATGATGGGAATGAAAGATAAAGACAATGGCCAGGCAGCTAAAAAACCCGGAGGTAAACAGGCGGGAGGCTACACGGGCCCGCGGCGTCAGCAAATTAATGCGGATGTGGATTGGAAACTATATGTAAAGAACTATGAAAGCACCCCAAGAGAAAACCTGGCAGACTCTATCGCAAAAACATTATTGCAGGTAAAGCCAGGAGTAAGTATGGATCTGGTAAAGCAATATGCTGATCAAACGGGGCGGGAGAATTTTATTAAGACAGCGACTTTGCAAATAATGAGTACGCCTGAGTATCAACTGTGTTAACTGAGAAGTTGTAAGCCGGAAGTGCGGATCAGCGTACTTCTTCTTTTATGCTTCTAAATTCTAATAAGATGTTTATAAAACGAAAAGAGTTCATCCAGATCGGTTCATTAGCCACGGCTTCACTGATGCTGCCAAAATTCCTGAAGGCCTTTGAAGGCCGGGCTATGGTGCCAACCGGCAATAAGGTGGTGGTGATACTGCAATTGAGCGGCGGTAATGACGGATTGAACACCGTGATCCCTGTCCGGAATGATCTGTACTATAAAGCAAGGCCCAGATTAGGCATTACAAAAGATAAAGCACTGGGGGTGACAGACGAAGTGGGGCTGCACCCGGCGTTAACGGGTTTTAAGGATTTGTATGATGATGGCAGTCTTGCTATTCTGAATAATGTAGGGTATCCTAATCCGGACCGTTCTCATTTCCGCAGTATGGATATCTGGCACACAGCCAGCCAGAGTACCGAGTACTGGACCAATGGCTGGGTAGGGCGCTACCTGGATGCACAATGTAAGGGTTGTGATAAACCCACACAGGCCATAGAGATAGATGATGTACTAAGTCTAGCACTTAAAGGAGAAAACATAAAGGGGATTGCTGTAAAAGATCCCAGGCGTCTGTATGGAACTGCGAATGAAAAATTCTTCCGGGATATACTAAAAAATCATAAAGATGAACCAGGGGAACAGCCGGTGGATTATTTGTATAAGACCATGGCCGAAACTCTTTCATCGGCGGATTATATTTTTCAGCAAAGCAAGTTACATCCGACAAATGCAGAATATCCAAAAACAGATCTTGGCAATAGCTTAAAAACGATCGCATCGCTTATTTTTTCAGAGATCAACACGAAAGTATATTATGTATCACTGGGTAGTTTTGATACGCATATCAACCAGGATGCGCAGCAACAGCGATTGTTTACCGAAATGAACGATGCAGTCAGATCTTTTGTAAAGGACCTGAAGGCTCAGCACCGCTTCGAAGATGTGATGCTCTTTACATTCTCCGAATTTGGGAGAAGGGTGGAACAAAATGCCAGCAATGGTACCGATCATGGTACCGCCAATAATATGTTCTTAATAAGTGGCGGCTTAAAACGAAAAGGTGTATTGAATGCTATGCCAAACCTAGCCGACCTGAATGAAGGTGACCTGAAATATAGTGTCGATTTTAAAAATGTGTATGCTACAATATTGAACAAATGGCTAAAGGCGGATGATAAATCTATATTAGCCAGGCAGTATGAGTACATGAATTTTATATAAGAGATTCTGATCCGTATCCGGAAAAAAAGAGCACCCTGTATGTCGCAGGGTGCTCTTTGTTTTATGAAATAAGATTAAAAAGCCGGTGACCTGAAAAAGATGCTCATGCTTTCTTCAAAACATTTACCACCAATAATAGTGCTAAGGCACCGAGTGATGCTATTAAAATACTGCCGCCAATTCCACCGCCGATATGAATGCCAAGCTTCGGCATCAGCCAGCCACCTATCACTCCGCCGATGATACCGATAATGATATTACCCAAAAGGCCAAAGCCCTCTCCTTTAAATACCAGACCTGCCAGCCAGCCGGCAATGGCACCAATAGCAAGAATGATGAGGATTGTAGTTCCGTCCATAAGTTTTTAATAAGAGATTTAAAAACTATGCCAAACTTTCAAACAAGAATTTTTCTATACTTCTTTTCTTTTAGAAATAGCAATTTTGTACAGTATATAACCCATTAAGGCAAAAAATGCTACGCCCAGCCACTTATAACCTTCAACTCCTAATGAGCTGGTAAGTCCATGTTCTGCATTTACATCTCCCAGGCTGCTGTTGATGCTTGGAATAGAAGATAAGATGGCTACCAACACACCGGCCAAGGCACCTCCTGCCACTAAACCTGTGGCGAACAAATTACCTTTTCCCAGGTCTTCCTCTTCCGCTGTTACTTTAATGTTCTTCTTTTTTTGTCTCCATTCTACTATGCCACGGATGGCCCCGCCAATAAAGATGGGAAGTGTGGTTGATAAAGGCAGGTAGATACCAATAGCGAAACTCAGTGCCTTAATACCGCATAGTTCCATTACTACCGCAATGAAAACACCCACCAGTACGAATTGCCAGTCTAGATTAAAGGAAAGAATTCCTTTTATTAATGTAGCCATTAATGTTCCCTGAGGGGCAGGATAAGTATCAGTACCGATCGCATGTTCAATTCCCTGTGCTGCCATAGCGGCAGTAGGAGTATCAAGTATCTTAATAGTGGCGCCAATGGCCAATGAAGAAACGATAGCCCCTACAAAGAGTGCAATTTGCTGATTTCGTGGAGTAGCCCCTACGAGGTAACCTGTTTTCAGATCTTGTGAGGTGGCGCCAGCATTGGCGGCTGCAATACAGATCATACCTCCCACAACAAGGGCCATTGGTTCATACACATGGCCGGTCCATTTTACTGCAATAAAGATCAAACAGGTTCCCATTAGAGTGGCGATCGTCATACCGCTGATGGGGCTATTAGAGGATCCTATCAATCCGACAATACGAGAAGCAACAGTAACGAAGAAGGCCCCAAAGATGATCACTAATAATCCCAGTAATAGTTTACTTCCGATATTGGTACCGGGGATTAGTGTATTAGGCAGTAATGCGATCACCAATAATAAAACAAGGCTACCGATGCCCACCACTTTGATAGAAAGATCTCTTTCTGTTCTTGGAACTACAGTTTCAGCAGCACCAGCTCCTTTTTTCAACGAACCCATGCTTCCTTTGAAAGAAGAAATAATGGTGGGTATAGTTTTGATTAAAGTGATAAAGCCACCCGCAGCTACTGCACCTGCACCGATCTGCCGGATATAGGCACGGTAGATAGCTGACGACCAATCTCCAAAATTATGTGTGGCCGGGTCCCATGAACCGGCATTGCCCGGGCCTGGCTTTGCAAGATCCGTGATATAGCCAAGCTTATGTAATTGACTTGCTATTACATCAGCGCTTACCACGGATGAGAGTAAAGGGATTAATACAAACCAGCTTAATACACCACCTGCCACCAGTATACCGGCAATTTTTGGCCCAATGATGTAGCCGACACCCATATATTCAGGAGTGATCTCTCCGCTTATCCTGGCTGATGGAAAAATTTTGTTTGTTTGCTTAGTAAAGAAGGCTGGTGTTTCAGCCACTACATGAAATATTTTTTGCAGCATAGCATAGGCGAAAGCAAAACCTAAACCCATGAAAGCTGTCTTGGCAAAATCACCCCCTTTCTCACCAGCTTTTAAAACAGAAGCACAAGCGGTTCCTTCAGGGTA
Source organism: Chitinophagaceae bacterium (assembly GCA_016786965.1). Lineage (GTDB taxonomy): Bacteria > Bacteroidota > Bacteroidia > Chitinophagales > Chitinophagaceae > JJ008. The sequence continues at coordinate 11,312 of JAEUVL010000215.1, read as the reverse complement.
GGGAAGCGTACCATGTTCCTGTACTATAAGTGAACGGCGAAGGGGGATCATCATCAATGTGCCAAGAATGCCACCAAAAATTGCAAGTACAAGTATGGTGAAGTAGTTGAAAAAATTAGCAGAATTGGGGTCACTTAAGAATAAAAAACCCGGCAAGGTAAATACAACGCCAGCAGCTATGCTTTCACCTGCCGAACCTGTTGTCTGAATGATATTGTTTTCAAGAATGGTTGTTTTTAAGAACCGTCTGCCTAAAGTGATCGCAATTACGGCAATGGGAATCGAAGCTGATACGGTAAGACCTGCTTTCAGGGCCAGGTAAACAGTCGATGCTCCGAATATGATCCCAAAAATCGCCCCTGTTATAATTGACTTGATTGTAAGCTCAGCCATTTTTGACTCAGCTGGTACAAAGGGCTTAAACTTAGTTTGCTCAGACATGGCAGTAGTTTTTTGTTAACGGGAAGATAAGAAAAAAGCCACGAGCTTGTGACCCGCAGCTTTAAGACTTTTCTGTACACCGTCTATATTACTTACAGCCTGTAGCCATAAACAGGCAACTTTTAACTCAGCCCTTTTTCTTTCATTATTTTATTCAACCACTTTAGCATAGCAAAACACATAATGGTTGCCACCATCAATAAACCAAAGTTTAACCAGAAGAAACCGGCCTTATGGCTGTAGTTATCCCACATAGTAGCCAACACCCCTGAAAGTTTATTACCAATAGAGGTGGCCAAAAACCAGCCTCCCATCATTAAAGATGTAATACGAACTGGGCTTAATTTAGACACAAGTGATAAACCCATCGGGCTTAGTAAAAGTTCTCCAATTGTTACAACACCATAACTGGTAATAAGCCATAATACATTTGCCTTCTCGCCTCCATTGTTACTTGCGTATACAGCACCAACCATTACTAATGCCGATAAGCCGGAGATGAAAAGACCAAAAGCGATCTTAGTAGCAGTAGAAGGTTCTTTATTTTTTCTGCGCAGCCAGGTGAAAAATGCAACGACCAACGGAGTTAACAGAATTACCCAGCCCGGATTAATGGACTGGCTTAGATTAGTGGCCCAAAGGCTTACAGTCTCACCTTCGGCGGGTTTTTTATTTTCAGGAATATTTTTAAAATAAACAGGGTAGTTTACTTCTTTTTCTACTTTACCATCTTTTTTCTGTAGCCTGAACTGGGCATCATACTTTGCGATAGAATCTTTTTTGTAAATAATAGATTGGGAAAAATTAAGTTTATCAAAAATCGTTTGCGCTGTGCCGGTTACTTCCCGGTCGGTATATCGATCAGCCCAGGTGTTTAGTGCAGTGCCATTTTGTTTAAACACAGCCCAAAACAAGACTACAACAGCAAAAATTGCAAGCAGGGCTGCAATAGGCCTTTTTTCCTCCGCTTTTGCGCTAAAGAAGAGTGATCCATAAAAATAAATTACCGGAAGACAGGCAAAAATGAAAGCATCGGTGGAGTCGGAACCTACTAAGGTGCCGGGAATCAGCCAACCCAGTATACCCGCAATTACAGAAGGAACAAATATCGTCAGGATGATACGTGTCATTGACATATCTTTTTCTGTTACTCCTTTTTTTATATCAAATGCCTTGTAGTGTTTTGTACCTATTAAAAAGATACCTACACCAATGAACATACCTACTCCGGCAGCAATAAAGGCAGCCCCCCATCCATATTTGATATATAAAGCAGCCCCAAAAAAATTGCAGATAAAAGCACCTATATTAATGCCCATGTAAAAAATGTTGTACCCATCATCTTTCTGCTTTATGTATTGCGGGGTGGTATACACATTACCAAGTAATGTAGAAATATTGGGTTTGAAAAAGCCATTGCCCACTATCACCAATGTCATCGAAAGGTAGAGCATAGCGATATTGTGAACAGACATCAGGCAGTAGCCTGCACCCATCATCAGTCCTCCAATAATAATAGATTTGCGGTAGCCCAGATAGCGGTCTGCCAGTAATCCGCCAATAAAAGGAGTGAGAAACACAAGAGCTATAAAAGTGCCGTAGAGATCTGCGGATTCAGCCTCTGTCATGGCATACCCGGCCTTTACATCTTTCAGGTACAGCGTAAATATGCCGATCATCAGGTAATAACCAAACCGCTCCCACATTTCAGAAAAGAATAAGAAAGGCAATGCTTTTGGGTGTTTCTTCCACATACTCGATTGATTTAGCAGTTAAGATAATGAAATTGATGTTAGGGGAAAATAAAAAAGGCGGTCAAAAGCCGCCTTTATATATCAGTCGCCAATACAGGGTTAGTCAAACCCAGTTTTGTCTTTTACGATCTTGTTCAGGGATTTGATTCTTGAATAGATTAATATACCACCAATAAATGCTGCTGCAACAAGAATCAGGAAGAAGATTTTTTTATCTGTAAAGTCATCCCAGAAGCTGGTCATCACTCCGGCTACTTTGCCCCCAATAGAAGTAGAGAGAAACCATCCACCCATCATAAGGGCGGTTAATCTGGCCGGAGCCAGTTTAGAAACCAATGATAACCCCATGGGGCTCAGAAAAATTTCACTGATCGTAAAAATGAAATAAGTTATCCAGAGCCAGATAGCTGATGCTTTGTGTGTGTATATTGATGGGACAGACATAATAGCGAATACCATCGCTAAGGCTGATAAACCAGAAATGAACAAAGCCATCCCAAATTTCGACATAGTGGTAGGTTCCTTGCCTTTTTTTCTTAAGAAACTAAAGAAGGGAACAAAAAGCAATGTTAGTAATACAATAAAAAGTGGGTTTATAGATTGAAACAATTCAGTATTAGTAAGCTTTACATCTTTTCCCTGTGGCCATTGATCTTTTGGCACATTTACGAAATAAGGATCGGGCCCCATTTCCTGCACTACCTTTCCACTATCGTCTTTCACTTCCCGCATATATGGATCGAGCTTATTTACAAGCCTGGGGGTGTCTGTTACTTGTTGCATGGGGAAAATCGCACCGGTCAGTTTTGCCGTAGTTGGTGAGGCTACCCGGTCAGTATGTTTTTCAGCCCACAATGTAAGCCCCGTTGCATTTTGATTGTATATCGTCCAGAAGGCTATGGCGATTGCGAAAATAAATAGTAATGCTCCAATACCTTTTTTATCCTGTCCTTTGGCTTTTACCCACAATGATATATAGAATGCTATGATGGGTAAACAGGCAAAAATAAAAGCATCATTGGCTTGCGTGCCCATAATGGCTGAGCCAAATATTGTTGTTGGTAAAAACCAACCTATGACAGCTGCAATAATAGCCGGTAAGAAAACAGTGGAGAATATTTTGGAAAGGGGCATATCTTCCGGTTGAACAGGTTTTTTCACATCGGCTTCTTTAATGTCTTTATTTTTTACCGAAATAGCCAGAATGATTAGTCCGATAATGAGTCCGATTCCAGCTGCTGCAAACGCATACCCCCATCCATACGCATTACGCAAATAAGCGGCTACGAAATTGCAGACAAATGCGCCAATATTAATGCCCATATAGAAAATGTTATAGGCATTATCCTTTAGCGGCTTTAAGTCTTCTCTATTATAGATATTGCCTAACAAAGTAGAAATATTAGGCTTAAAAAATCCATTGCCTACTATAATTAATGCGAGGGATACAAACATGGCCGTGTCGCCAGGCAAAGCCAGGCCAAGGTAACCGGCCGCCATTAGTGTGCCCCCCAGAAAAATAGACTTTATATATCCTAAGTATCTGTCTGCAATCAAACCGCCAATGAATGGGGTCAGGTAAACAAGTGCAATAAAACTACCAACAATATCGGCCCCGATCTTTCCTGAGAAACCCTTTCCTCCAGTTGTGGTATCGGTCGCATATATTAGTAATATTCCTACCATCAAGTAGTAGGCAAAGCGTTCCCACATTTCTGTAAAAAATAATACATACAAAGCTTTTGGGTGTTTGCCGGTTTTTGCAGGTTGATTCATACAGATTTTTTTTAATGATGATCAGAGTCCTTAAAGATAACCGCAACAAAATACAGAAATTTGGCCACCCAAAAATTTTTTCCATTTATCTTTAACGGATGTACCCCTATTCACAATGCCTTAAAATCCAGCAACAAAACCAAACATGCGAATCCTTCTATTAGGCTCCGGCGGCCGAGAACATGCCCTTGCCTGGAAAATTTCCCAAAGCCCCCTTTGCGAACAACTTTTTATTGCGCCCGGTAATGCAGGCACTGCCAACTGTGGTACTAATCTTACCATCAGTGTTACTGATTTTGAGTCTATTAAGACTGCCTGTATCAAAGAAAAAATAGATTTGGTTATAGTAGGCCCGGAAGAACCACTTGTAAAGGGAGTTACCGATTTTCTTATCAGCGATCCTCAGCTAAAGCACCTGGATGTGATCGGACCTGATAAAGCAGGCGCCCAACTGGAAGGAAGTAAAGCCTTTGCCAAAGCCTTTATGATGCGGCATAATATCCCTACTGCTGCGTATAAAGAATTTACACTGGAAAATTACCAGGAAGGTGTAGAGTATATCCAAAAACATCCGTTGCCTATTGTAATGAAAGCAGATGGATTGGCTGCAGGCAAAGGCGTGGTGATATGTGAAAACTACCTGGAAGCCATTGCAGAATTTGACCTGATGATACAACGGGCCAAATTTGGAGAAGCCAGCAAAAGAGTTGTGATTGAACAATACCTCGATGGTATTGAAATATCTGTTTTCGTTTTAATGGACGGCAAGAATTATGTGATATTGCCGGAAGCAAAAGATTACAAACGAATTGGGGAAGGAGATACCGGACCTAATACAGGCGGAATGGGTGCTATCAGCCCGGTGCCATTTGCCAATGAGGCATTGATGAAAAAGATAGAAGAAAAAGTAATTAAGCCGACCGTCAGTGGATTGATTGCAGAAGGATTGGAATACCGGGGCTTTATCTTTTTTGGCTTTATGATCGTAAACGACGAGCCGTATATGATCGAATATAACTGCCGGATGGGTGACCCTGAAACAGAAGTGGTAATACCCAGGTTAAAGAATGACCTGGTAGAACTACTGGCAGCCGTCTCCGCACAGCAATTAGATAAAGTGAAAATAGAAACGGACCCAAGAACGGTTTGCACGGTGGTAGCGGTAAGTGGCGGATACCCTGGAGATTATTCAAAAGGACACGAGATAAAAGGGCTGGCGGATATAAACCCGGAAGACAGTATGCTCTTTCATATGGGTACTACTCTGCAGAACGGCAAAGCCATTACAAATGGCGGCAGGGTGTTTTGCGTTACATCTTACGGCAAATCAGTGTTCGATGCAGTTGAGATATCAAAAGAGGAACTGCAGAAAGTCTCATTCATTGGAATGGAATACCGAAGTGATATCGGCTACGAGTTTGAGTAAGTATTGCTGGGAAGGTTACATTTGCACAAATACTTTGTATGGCCAGTGAGGTTCATTACCACGATTACCTGCAGTTAGATAAAATTCTCAACGCACAATCACCCGAAAGTGATAAGCTGCATTTGCCTGCGCATGATGAAATGTTGTTTATCGTCATTCACCAGGCGTATGAACTTTGGTTTAAACAATTGCATCATGAAGCTGATTCCGTTGTCGGTATCATGGGTAAACCAGCCCTGAATGATAATTCTCCCGAATTGCAAACGGTAGTACACCGGCTCAGCCGTTGCGTTACCATCCTTCGTGTATTAGTACACCAGATTGATATTATGGAAACTATGACACCGATGGATTTTCTTGATTTCAGGGATATGCTTCGCCCGGCTTCAGGTTTTCAAAGCTGGCAGTTCAAAGAGCTGGAGGCAAAGCTGGGGTTGAAATTTGAGCACCGCCATGGAAAGGAATATTATACGGCCCAGTTAAGGCCTGAACAGGTTGATATTATAAAGAAGGCAGAAGGAAGTAGATCATTACTGCAATTGCTGAATTCGTGGCTGGAGAGAATGCCTTTTTTAAAAGAGGGAGCCGATGAAAACTTCTGGAGCAGTTACAAAGAAAATTATCAATCCAGCCTGGCAGAAGGAGAAAAAAATAATATAGCTGCTTTTGAAGAAATATTTGATAATAGTGATGATATGACAGGTCGTTCATTATCACCGGCCGCTTGCAGGGCAGCACTTTTTATAATGCTGTATCGTGGCTACCCGCTCCTGCAGTTGCCATTTCAGCTACTCAATTGTTTACTGGAAATAGATGAGCAGCTCAGTTCCTGGCGATACAGGCACATGAATATGGTACACCGCATGATCGGCATACGTATTGGCACAGGAGGCAGTACTGGTAAAGATTATTTAAAAGCTGCTGCGGATAAGCATTATATTTTCCGGGAAATAGCACAACTTAATAGCTTTTTGATTGAAAGAAGGAAACTGCCTGTATTGCCTGCTGCTATTGAAAGTATGCTTGGATTTGTAGCATACTGAAACAGGAAAAAGCTGCTATAATGCAGCCTTTCCCCTTTTTGCTGATAACAATCTTCTTTCTTAGAAAGTATACCGTACACCAAGACCTCCCCAGCTTCCAACGAAACCACGGTTATCTCCAAATTCAAAAGAAGGTTGCCAGTCAAGCGATATATTTATAGGGGCAGTTTTGAATTTATAATCTAAACCAAGCACGCCGTCCACACCAATAAATGCACCGTCTCCATTTTTAGAATTATAAAAGCCAACGTGAGCTCCCGGGCCAATATACCATTGCAAGCCAGTAGCACCCGAAACAGGTCCATGTATCTCATATAGACCGGTTATCCTGGTACCCTGGTTCCAGAAATAACCAATCAACTCTAAAGCATTATTTCCATTCACAAATTGTTTGAAAGAGATGCCACCGCCATCCCATACTTTTACTCCCAAAGCTGTACGATAAGAGGAGCCACTTGTTGTTTTGTTTTGTGCCTGGGAAACAGTAGCTATTAGCAGTACAATAATTACTACAGAAATTTTTCTCATAATTTTTCTTTTAGGTGAAAAGTAATTGCAAACCCACCTTGCTATTACTGTGCCAAAAGAAAAAAAATGTCAAAAAAAATTACATCACATCTGTTTGTCTTTGATTTTCAGTAAAAAATAAATGGAAACTATGATGGCAATGATCGAAGTGACAATGAAAGTGCCCGCACTGCCGGCATTGGTCCATATTGCCCCAGCTATAATACTGGCGAAAAGTGTACAAATACTTTCACCACTTGTGTAAAATCCAATAGCGGTGGCGGTGTTTTGCTGGTGTGACAAATTGGTGATCCATGCTTTGATGACACCTTCTGTGGCAGCAGCATATAGCCCGTACAAAGAAAAAAGAAGGAAGATGACCGGAACGGACGGGTGGAAAGCAAAACTGCCATACACTATTGCGAACAGCAAAAAGCCGAATACAATGATATTTCTGAATCCTAACCGATCTGCCAGTATACCCATTGGATAAGAAGCAGCTGCATAAATGAGGTTGTAAAATATATAAGCGCCGATAGTAATAGTATCCGCATTAAAAGTAGCGCCAAGTATGGTAATTGTTTGTTCACCAACTGTTTCTTTTGTTATCAGCAACAGGAAGACATCTGAACTATTGAACAAGGCAAAAAGCAATAATCCGGGAACTACTTTTCTGAAACCGGGGCTGGCTATTTTCCAATAACTGAAAAAGGAAAAAAAGTTGCCTTTTTGCAATGAAGAGACTGGTTGTTTTTTCTCTTTCAATAAAAAGATAAGCAGGATAGAAAGTATGCCGGGAATAAAAGCAATGAGAAAAAGCGTTTTGTATTGACCGGGATAAAAGAATAAAAAGACTAAGGCAATGATCGGGCCGATGGCAGCGCCTACTGTATCCATGCTGCGATGAAATCCAAATACTCTTGCTTTGGTTGCAGGTGTGGCTTCCTGCGAAAGCAATGCGTCTCTTGCAGCTGTACGAACACCTTTACCTAAACGATCAACAGAGCGAACAAAAAATATCCAGATGGTATGATTAAAGACAGCGATCAATGGTTTTGAAAGAGCGCTGAGTAAATAACCCAATTTTACAAATGGCAATCTTACTCCTCTTTCATCACTTAGTTTACCAAAATAACCTTTACTTATGCCAGCAGTAAAGTTTACCACGCCTTCCAGTATGCCAATAGCAAGAACAGAAAACCCGATCTCTTTTAAATAAACAGGAATCACAGGATACAGCATTTCACTGGCTATATCTGCAAGTAAACTCACCATAGAGAGAATGAATACTGTTCTTGTAATGATTCTCATGCAATGAAGATAAATAAAACGCTTATGCGGTTTGTTCATACTTCTATTTATACCTGGCGAATATTTTAATGACAAAGAAGGAGTTTTCCTTTGAGAAGTTATTGCTAAGTTGAAGAAGAGTTCTCGGCCCGGTAAATACCCGGAAAGAGTTTACTGAAAATTCCCGGTAAATGGTGCCGTAAAAATTCTTTTAACCATCATTTCTCAAATTGGTCAAAGTAAAAAAAATCCTTGTCTGGCAAGGTTTTGCTTTGATAATTCAAATTATTTCCTCCACCTTTGCCGTTAACCTGCCTGTCGGTAGGCAGGTAAATCCAAGCATAATTAATGGGACTTTTTAACTGGTTTACACAAGAAATAGCCATCGACCTGGGTACGGCCAATACCCTCATCATACATAACGACGAAGTAGTAGTAAACGAACCAAGCATAGTCGCCCTGAACCGCAATAACCCCAAGGAGGTGCTGGCGGTAGGCAAGAAGGCGTTAATGATGCATGAGAAGACCCACGAGAGTATCCGCACGGTGCGTCCGCTAAAAGACGGTGTGATAGCCGATTTTAATGCCGCCGAGCTGATGATACGGGAATTGATCAAACTGGTCTATCCCAAAAAACCACTTTTCCCTCCCAGCTGGCGGATGATGATCTGTATCCCTTCTTCTATTACAGAGGTGGAGAAAAGAGCCGTTCGGGACAGTGCCGAGCAGGCTGGTGCCAAAGAAGTGTACCTTATTCATGAACCTATGGCTGCCGCACTGGGTATTGGCATTGACGTGGAGGAGCCGGTTGGTAATATGATCATTGATATTGGTGGTGGTACCACTGGCATCACAGTAATAGCTCTGGCTGGTATTGTCTGCGATCAGTCGATCCGTATTGCCGGTGACGAGTTTACTGCTGATATAATGGAGGCCCTGCGCCGTTATCATAGCTTATTGATCGGTGAAAGGACAGCCGAGCAGATCAAAATACAGGTTGGCGCTGCTATGAAGGAAATAGACAATCCGCCAGATGATTTCCCGGTAAATGGTCGTGATCTGGTGACAGGTATTCCAAAACAGATCATGGTAAGTTACCAGGAGATTGCCGAAGCCCTGGATAAAAGCATATTCAAAATAGAGGAAGCCATCCTGAAAGCATTGGAACAAACACCTCCTGAGCTGGCGGCTGATATTTATCGTCGTGGTCTGTACATCACCGGTGGTGGAGCCCTGCTGCGGGGATTGGATAAAAGACTGGCCAACAAGATCAAACTGCCGGTACATATTGCCGATGATCCGCTGAAAAGTGTGGTAAGGGGAACCGGTATTGCGCTGAAGAATTATGACAGGTATCCTTTTGTAATGAGATAAAATCAGAGGCAATAAGTCTGAAGCCAGGAGCAGGATATGCAGGATTGAAGACTCTCTCTGATTCCAGACCTCAGACCTTCGACTTCAAACATACTCCTTTGCGTAACGTATTCCTTTTTATTCGCCGCTACATTACTTTTTTCACTTTCCTTTTTTTGCAGGTGGTGGCACTTTGGTTTCTATTTACTTACAACCGGTCTCACCGGGCCCGGTTTCTGGGTTTTGCCAATGAAATGACAGGCCGTATCAACTCTCAATACAACAAGGTAGAGGACTATTTTACCCTGAAAGAAGAGAATAAGCGTATCCACCGGTTGAATGACTCTTTACTGAACCTTCAGTCCCGGAATTTTGGCTTAAGGGACACAACCGTGAAGATGGTACAGGATTCCGTTCCATACGACACCATCGGACACTACCGCCGTTATTTTTCCCGTCCAGCGACTGTGGTATATAATACAGTAAATGCACAGAAGAATTATATCCAGCTGAACCGGGGATCTAACCAGGGTGTACGGGATAATATGGCTGTGATCGGTTCCGATGGCAGTGCGGTAGGAGTGGTAGTAAATGTGAGTCCCAACTTCAGCCAGGTAATGAGCCTGCTGCATGTCCAGAATACAGTAAGCGCTTCGCTAAAACGCAGTGGCGATTTTGGCACAGCAGAATGGGATGGTAAAGACCCCCGGTACTTAGTGCTGAAGAAGATACCCAAGACGGTACAGGTGCAAAAAGGCGATACAGTACTAACCAGTGCTGTTTCCTTCAACTTCCCTCCCGGATATATGGTTGGCACCATAGCCGAGGTGAAAATGGATAACACCAGCGGAATGTATGTGCTGAAAGTGAAGACCGCAGCCAACTTTTACAACCTGCAGCAAGTGCATGTAATTGAGAACATTGAACGGGATGAACAGATAAAACTGTTTGAGGAAACCAAAAAGAAAATCGAAGAAGTAAAAAAGACGCCCAGGTGAGTGACTTAGTAAAAAATATTCTCCGCTTTGCAGTATTCATTCTGCTGCAGGTATATGTGCTGAACAAAATTCCGCACCTGCACCGCTTTATTACTCCTTATTTATATTATCTGTTCATCCTGTGGCTGCCTTTTTCCGTTTCCAGGCAGTGGTTGCTGGTCATCGGTTTCTTTACTGGCCTGGTGCTGGATTACTTTACTATGACACCAGGCCTGCACGCTGCCGCCTGCGTGCTGATCGCCTATGTGCGGCCATTCCTCATCAACATACTTACACCCAGAGACACATCAGAGTTCAACTACCGGGAGCCTTCTCCCAAAGCCATGCAGTGGACACCGTATGCCGTATATGTTTTTGTACTCACCCTTCTGCATCATGGGTATATGGTTTTCCTGGAGTGGCTGGACTTTGGAAGTTTTCTTGATTTCCTGATAAAGGTAGTAGCCACTACCGGCATCAGCCTGTTGCTCATCTTTACAGTCGAATTATTGTTTCCCCGAAAATTGAAGTTCAGGACAAATACGGCGTAAGAAAATTCATACGCTGGTAAGCCGAAAAGAAAATTTTCTTAAATCATTTTTTATTTACAAATAGATTTGGAAACGCCCTGTCGTAATTCGTACATTGCAATACTGTAATTATTTCTTCATTTCATACCTCATAGCCCTTACTTCGCATCCCTTATTATGTCTGCGTTCAATCAATCAAGAAGCCGAATAATCCG
>JAEUVL010000212.1 GCA_016786965.1 Chitinophagaceae bacterium | reverse complement strand
CCCACACCGGCGCTTCCTCCGAGGTCGCCTAAGAAAAACATGGGGCCAAGACCGAGGCCAATTTCTAATTTTCCGTTTGATGTGCTGATGGATTGGGATCTGCTGTTGAAAGAAAATAAAGTTAGCAGACAAAATAGTACGGACAGCCGTACTTTGTGTACACTTGTTCTCATTGGTATCAGATTTCTGGTTTTCTACTATTGGATTTCACCACTAAAGTAGAGAAAGAAAAAAGTACCGTGCTAATGATTAGCTGAGTTTTTTTATAATTTGAATGATTAAAAGTTGTTCTACTTAGTGGTTTTACTAAAAACAACTATGGTAACACCATTTCAATGTGTTCGATGCCATCTTCGAGATAGACCTCACTGGTTTGACTGAAGCCCAGGGAGGAATAAAATTTATGCAGGTATAATTGTGCCCCTATCTTTATTGGCTGCTTCCCAAAAAGACGGTAACATTCTTCAATACTTTTTTCCATCAATATTCTTCCGGCACCTTCGCCCCTTATTGAAGGAGAAGTAACAACCCGTCCGATAGACGGGATGTTATATATATTACCTGCTGGAACGAGCCGGGTAGTAGCTACCAACTTATCATCCTGCCAGCCAATGAGGTGGTAACAGCCCTGGTCTTTATTATCCATATCCTGGAACACACAGTTTTGCTCTACCACAAAAACTTCTGTTCTTAATTGAAGCATAGCATACAGTTCATGTACCGTCAGCTCATCAAATTTTTTCAGCACCCAGCGTAATATCATGCTGCAAATTTAACGGCCGGCCGGTGAAGGAACAACAGGCAGGCTTTCATTACCTTCTTCATTTACAGATTGAACAGCAAAGAAATAATTGTCTTTGGAATACGGGATATCTGCTTTGGTATCTGTACAAAAGATCTTTTTTTGCCAAACAGCGCTGGTGGTTTCCCTTATTAATATATAATAGCCTTTTACTTTGCCTGATACCGGCGCTTTCCAGTAAAGGTTGGTCAGGTTGGTGAGCTTTTTCGTTTCCACTTTTACTTCCTGTGGCATGGAGGGTGCCTTGGCCATGTTCGCAAGATTAGCCAGGTTCATACAGGTATTCTTGCGCAGGTATTCAAAATCCATAAATTCCACCAGGTCGCCATATTGAATCCCATTCTCTATTCGTACATCCTGGTGCTGGTGATAATAGTTTTCATTCATTTCTGTAATGCGTACGGCGGCATATCCGCGGTTTACAAACGGGGTATGATCGCCGCCACGTAAAAACCGGTCGTTGCGATAGATCATCATTACCTCCAGGTTATCTACATAGCGTTCGCCAATTTCTTTTACATAGCGGGCCAGTTGCCGGGCCTTGCCATCGTTTTCCAGGCCGAGGCTGCGGATGCCCAATGCTACTTTACCGGTATCCTGTACAGAAAAGGCTTCGCTGAAGACCCTGATCTTTGTGTTGTTAATGATATTGGTCTCATTGCTGTTGTTGCTGCCCATTATATCATTATTCAACACGGCTTCAATGTTCCAGTTTGCTTTCCTCGCTTTTTCACTCATGTAGTTAGCGCCGAGCAATCCCTGTTCTTCGCCGCTGAACGCCACAAATAGTATGGTTGCGGGAAAGGATTGTTTACTCATTATCCGGGCGCACTCCAGCAGGGCTGCCACTCCGCTTGCATCATCATTGGCACCAGGTGCATCGCCGGTGCGGTCCATTACATTCGTCCGCATGTTATCTAAGTGGCCGCTGATGATGAACAGGCGGTTGTCATTCGGATCGGTACCTTTTAATGTGCCCACCACATTGCCCAGTAGTAAAGTGGTATCCACCCGGCGGCCATCTTTCTGTAATGTAGTGGTATCAATAATAGCTGTAAGCCGTCCATTGGATTGTTTTGCAAACTCATTGAATTTGTACAATACCCAATTACGGGCGGCACCAATGCCTCTTTTGGGATCAGTTTGTGTGCTGAGTGTATTGCGGGTACCAAAGCTCACCATCTTTCGGATATAAGATTCCAGCGAGTCTTTGGAAACCTCGCTAAGCATTTTTTCAATCTGCGGGTCACGGTGAATAGTTGTTTGGCCGAAAACAAAATGGAAGCTGAAAAGCCCTGCGACCAATAAAAAATAGTGCCTCATGATTTTATATTTAGGATGACCGATTGTTTGCTAACTTTTATCTTTTAGCTATTCACTTTTTTAATAATTGTATTTATCCTTCCACAAGTTCTTTAAGAATTTTCGCAGTTCTTCTTCCCTGGCGTTCTTGCCAGGTTCGTAGAATTTTTTGCCTGACAATTCTTGAGGCAGGTATTCCTGCGGTGAAAAATTATTGTCGTAGCTGTGCGAATACTCATAATGTTCGCCATACCCTAATTTCTTCATCAGTTTAGTAGGTGCATTGCGAATATGCAAAGGCACGGGCAGGTCGCCATATTTTTTTACTGCGGAAAGTGCTTCGCCGATAGAGGCAACAGCGGCATTGCTTTTAGGTGAGGAGGCCAGGTAAGTGACGCATTGCGACAAAATAATATTGGCTTCAGGATAGCCGATCTTATTGACGGCTTCAAAACTTGCATTGGCCATTACCAGCGCTGTGGGGTTGGCATTGCCAATATCTTCACTGGCAAGGATGACGAGGCGGCGGGCAATGAACTTTACATCTTCACCACCTTCGATCATCCTGGCCAGCCAGTAGATGGCAGCGTTAGGATCGCTGCCACGGATGGATTTAATGAAAGCAGAAATAATATCATAGTGCTGCTCACCTGATTTATCATACAAGGCAATTCTTTTTTGCGCCACTTCCATCACATAGTTGTCAGTTATAACAACCACATTGCCGGATGCATCGCAAACGATCTCCAGCAGGTTCAATAATTTTCTGCCATCACCTCCGGAAATATTCAGCAGGGCGCCTGTTTCTTTCAGTTCTATTTTTTTCTGTTGCAGAAATTGATCTTTTTCAACGGCAGTCTGCAGCAGTAAATTCAATTCACTTTCACTTAGTGGCTTTAATACATATACCTGGCAGCGGCTCAGCAAGGCACTGTTCACTT
>JAEUVL010000189.1 GCA_016786965.1 Chitinophagaceae bacterium | reverse complement strand
GTAAATAAAAAGGGGGATGATCTTGCGGTTACCGGTCAGGTCTTGCAGAATATAGCCGAAGGTCCATAACCATAGCATGTTTGCAAATACCTTCCAGATATTATCATGCACAAACATGTGAGTGATGATGGTCCAGGGTTTATATAACAGCTTACTAGTATCGGCGGGCAGGGTGAATAGTCCCTGGACATTTTTTTCAAACAAAGCTGGGGCAATTTCTTTTGGGAAACGATAAAACCAAACAGCCCGCATAAATGCCAGTCCAACAAACACGATCAGGCAAACAGCAACCAGCATGATAAGGGCATTGCCGCTTTGTCCGAGGGTGATCCGTTGTCTGTATTGGCGTTCTGTATAAGGCATCGGGTAGGTCGTGAATTACAAAGGTCGTTTTTAAAAGGGATTTTCGAAATACTTGTTTATGGTTGGTCAGATCAGTATAACGTTTTTCGGTTCGTTTTGTTCCAGAATAGTACCAGTAAAAATCCTGTAAGGGCCCCGCCAAGGTGGGCAAAATGAGCAATATTATCACCGCTTATTTTCGCAAATCCACCAAAAAGATCAATGGCCACCAGTCCAATCATTGCCCATTTGGCTTTTATCGGGATGGGAATGAACATAAGATAGAGCTCAGTGTTGGGAAACAGGTATCCGAAGGCAACAAAAACTCCCATCACTGCACCCGAGGCACCCACAGCAAAAGAGTACTCACCCATCAGGCTTTGCATAATGAGATGCGCCGCGGCGGCACCTACTCCACAAGCCAGGTAGAAAAAGAGGAAACGTTTGGCACCCCATACGTTTTCCAAAATCCGGCCAAACATATACAGGCCAAACATATTGAACAGAATATGAAAGAAAACTATTTGCCCCCTTATATCATAAGTACTATGGGCAAACATATGAGTGGCAATTTGATAGGGCTTAAACATAGGCGTCTCTATTGGCCACAAGGCTATCTTTATTGTGAGCCCCCATTGCTTATCATAAATAAGCTGTGCCACCCATACCAACACATTAATAATGATCAGATTCTTAACGATCGGCGGGAAACGGTCCGGCCGGGTAAAACGAAAATTACTCATAGGGCAAAAATAAGTTTTATTGAATGGCCGCAGCATTACTGCCTGGCAATAACACCAGGTCTTTCTTTAATATAAAACCCGTAGTGATGGTGCCTTTACT
>JAEUVL010000156.1 GCA_016786965.1 Chitinophagaceae bacterium | reverse complement strand
CCTGAAGCAACAGATCGAAAATAATACTTCTCATCTGACAGATACCGTGTTCAGCATTGAGCAATCTGCACAGTCGCTGAAAGATATTGAAGAAGGCTTGCTGCAATTAATGAAGAGCAAGGAAGAAGAAGAGAAGAACCTGAATGAGGCTGACCAGGCGTATTACAATTTCCGCAATCAACTGGCAGAGAAAGAGAGTGCCATCCGCCACCAGGTAAAAGAGAAGGAGCAGATAGAATATATGCTGGCGGCCATAAAGGATAAACTGAATGAACTGAAACTGCAACTGGCCGGTATGAAAGAAAGGCTGAATGTGGAATTCCGCATCAACCTGGAAGATATACTAGGCGACTCAAGAACAGGAGAGGTGCCGGTGGAGGAATTACAGGAGAAAGCCGACCGGATGAAAAAGCGCCTGGAGAACCTGGGTGAAGTGAATCCGACAGCCATTGAAGCTTTCACCGAGATGAAAAAGCGCTACGATTTCATTGTAGAACAAAAGACCGACCTGGTTAATGCGAAGGAAAGTCTATTGAAGACCATTGAAGAAGTGGAGGTGACAGCTAACCAGAAATTCCTGGACACCTTTCACCAGGTACGGGAGAATTTCAATAAAGTATTTAAATCACTGTTTACAGAAGATGATCAGTGTGACCTGGTACTGGAAAACCCGGAGAATATTTCAGAAAGCGGTATTGATGTAATTGCGAAGCCTAAAGGCAAACGCCCTTCTTCACTTACGCAGTTGAGTGGTGGAGAAAGAACATTAACGGCCACGGCCCTGTTATTCGCCATCTACCTGATCAAACCGGCCCCGTTCTGTATCCTGGATGAGGTGGACGCCCCGCTGGATGATGCCAACGTAAGCAAATTCACCAAGATGATCCGCCAGTTCAGTGATAACTCACAGTTCATTATTGTAACACACAACAAAATGACGATGAGTACTGTGGATGTGATCTATGGGGTGACGATGCAGGAGCCTGGCGTAAGTAAACTGGTGAGTGTGGACTTCAGGAATTTGGAGAAGCAGAATTAGAGTGGTGAATGGAGAGTAGAGAATGGAGAATAGAAAATAGGGAGTAGGAGAATCATATAATTTTAAAAGCCTGGTTATGCCGGGCTTTTTTTAATTTCAGGAATGGTGCGGATTTTTTATAGGTACTCGTTATACTACTGGATTCTTTTCATAGTACTGTTTACGCTGTTCATCCGGCTCAATAGTATAAAAGAATACAGGTATGCTGATATCAGGAAGGCGGTGATCATTGATAAACTCTTTGGTGTTACGAAAGGCGGGCCAATATATGGGTCCGAGTATTATTATCCGCAATTTCAGTTTGCATATCAGGACACTTTGTATATTAACGCAGATGCCAGTTTTGATTTCAGAGGGTTTGCAATTGGTGACACGATAAGGATATATTTTCCGAAAGAGACCCCTGCACAATCCCGTATTTACACCTTTGAAACATTTTGGCTTCGGCGGATAGAGTTGTTTTATTTTTTGGTTTGTGGGTTCCTGTTTTTCGCCTTTCCTAAAATAGCCCAGGTTTTTTATAATGATTTTTTGAAGAAACAAAAATGAAAACCACCTTCTTTCTGGCAAGGGTCCGTTTACTTTTCGTTTAATAAATGCATTGAGTACCCTCAGAAACTGCTCTTATCTTTCTGGCTTTCCCGCTGTTTGGCCCTTCTGCTGAAATCAGACTTGACCTTGTGTACAAAAGCGCTGAGGGCAAAATAAATACCGCCGCAAAACAGGAAGGCTGCAACGATTGCCCAGAAATACCAGTCACCTTTTTCGGCCCCTGATTCAAAAATAGAATAGTAGAGGACAAGCACTGCTGATATGATGGAGGCGAAACCTATGAGAAGTTTGATCAAATATTTTTCTGAATGGCTATCTGACATATGGGTGTTTTTGGTATAGGCTTAATGATGCTCAAATGTAGCAAAAAAATAATCTAATGTTAATAGTCATACAGATGACTGTTAATAATTTTTTTGTAACCTATTTTTGAATAATAACTATACGACATGAAAAAACTATTGGTTTTATTCACAGTGGCTTTTGTGGTAAATAATTTGGTGGCCCAGGAGGCACCGGAAGGTTTATTCATTGGTTCAAAGGCCCCGGATTTTAAAGCGAAGGACCAAAACGGAAAGGAAGTACGCCTGAAGGATCTGCTGAAAGAAGGGAAAGTAGTACTTGTTTTTTACAGAGGCCAATGGTGCCCTTATTGCAACAAAGCCCTATCCCGCCTGCAAGATTCTTTGCAACTGATAAAGGATAAAGGTGCTACTCTAATTGCAGTATCTCCCGAAAAGCAGGAGAATGTGGCCATTACAGTGGAGAAAACAAGGGCAGAGTTCTCAGTACTGCATGATGAGAAACTGAAGATCATGAAAGCATATGATGTAGAGTATGAAATGCAGGAGAATACTGTGACCCGCTACCGCAATTCAGGCCTTGATATTGAAAAGATAAACGGTGAGAATGGAAAATTTCTTCCGGTGCCGGCAGTATATATCATCGATAAAGAATCCACCGTTACCTACCGTTTCTTTGACAAAGATTACAAGAAAAGACCCTCAGTAAAAGATATCCTAGATAACCTGTAATAAGTTATTTCTTTTCTGCCACGAGGCAAAGTGACCAGACCCGAAATGGTTTTCCTTCGAATTCCACTTCGGGTTCATTTATTTGTACTGCTTTTTCAAAAGAGAACTGGTTTTGTTCCACCAGTTCGTTCCACTCATTTTCATTGTACTTGGTAAAGCCATATTTGGTAAAGGGCATCAGCTCCATGCTTTCTTTGGTGCGGATGGTGGCAAAGAAGCGGCCACCGGGTTTTAATACCCTCCCGATCTCCTGCAAATGCAAATGTGGTTCATCCCAGAAGTAAATAACATTAATGCAGAATATTTTATCAAAGCTGTTATCTGCAAAGGGCATCTGGTCGCTGCTGCCCTGTGCGATCATCAGCCTGCCTTCATTGATAGATAACTGGTTGTTTTCTTTTGCGGCATTGATCATAGTGTGAGAGAAATCAAGGCCGGTAACATGAAGGCCCGGTGCTGCTGCAAACAGTTTATCAAAGAATTTGCCATTGCCAAAACCAATTTCGAGTAATTTATCATTGCAGGTCAATTGCATGGTATTGATAGTGCAATCATAAAGGAATTCGTTGGCCTTGTTCATCATGAGGCCTACTTTATTGCCAACGGTGCCACCCGGTTTACGCAGTTGCCGCGCCATGGCTTTAAACTTCAGTGTTTGAAAGAAACGTTTGAACATGGCCATGTGTTGTTTTAATGCCAGGTGATCTTGGCGATCTTTCCATTATTGCCAGCAAGATAAATGCTGGTACCGAGTTTGGCTATTCGGCATACATTGAAACTTTCCTTGCTGATCCATTGCCAGGTCTTTCCGCCGTTAGGGGAGTAGTCCACCCCATTCAGCCCGCAGG
>JAEUVL010000155.1 GCA_016786965.1 Chitinophagaceae bacterium | reverse complement strand
CTGCCATTTCAGCCTGCTGATGGAAGCGCTGGCTATGGACAGCAACTGATTTTGAACCAACCAACTGGCATTAGCAGCCTTCTTTTCTTAATTTATTAAAGTCAAAATCATGTCAACAACAACTCTTGTAAATACTTCAAGCCCTGTACAAACTGATTTTCTCCCCTTGCAGGGGACCGATTATGTTGAGTTTTACGTGGGCAATGCCAAACAAGCAGCCCATTTTTATAAAACAGCATTTGGGTTTCAGTCACTGGCCTATGCAGGCCCGGAAACCGGGATGAAGGATAAGGTGAGCTATGTGATAAGGCAAAACAAACTCACTTTTGTTTTAACTACTCCTCTGCGTATCAATAACCCTATTGCCGATCATATTTACAAACACGGTGATGGAGTGAAAGTGCTGGCCCTGAAAGTGGATGATGCCCGGAGTGCTTTTGAAGAGACCACCAAAAGAGGTGGAGAGGCATACCTGGAACCAATCGTACTAAGCGATGATAATGGCGAAGTGGTGCTGAGCGGGATTCATACCTATGGCGACACGGTGCATGTGTTTGTGGAAAGAAAAAACTACAACGGTGTTTTCATGCCTGGCTTCCGGGAATGGAAGAGCAATTATAACCCCACAGAAACAGGATTGCTGTATGTGGACCATTGCGTGGGTAATGTGGGCTGGAACCAGATGAATCCACGGGTGAAATTCTATGAAGAAGTAATGGGCTTCCGTAATATCCTGAGCTTTGATGATAAGGATATTTCTACCGAGTATTCCGCCCTGATGAGTAAAGTGATGAGCAATGGTAACGGGTATGTGAAATTCCCTATAAATGAACCGGCTGAAGGAAAGAAGAAAAGCCAGGTGGAAGAGTACCTTGATTTTTATAACGGGGAAGGCTGCCAGCATGTGGCCATCGCCACCAACGATATTGTGGCTACGGTATCAGAGTTGCAGAAAAGGGGGGTAGAGTTTCTTAGTATTCCGCCTAGTTACTATGAAACTGTGCTGGACAGGGTAGGTAAAATTGATGAAGACCTGGCACCCTTGCAACAACTGGGTGTGCTGATAGACCGGGATGACCAGGGCTACCTGCTGCAAATATTCAGTAAGCCATTAGAAGACAGGCCCACTTTGTTCTTCGAGATCATCCAGCGTAAAGGGGCACAGAGTTTTGGTAAAGGAAATTTCAAAGCCTTGTTTGAAGCATTGGAAAGAGAACAGGATGCGAGAGGCAATCTATAAGTATGAACCAGAAGGTCAGAAGTATGAGTAGTTTACTGTAAGAAAGTTCTGACCTTCTACCTTGTACTTCGTACTTCTGTCTTGTTTTGCCTATCTTTATCAATAGTTTAGTAAAATAGAAGTACTAAAATCCGCTACCCGCCGTTAATCCTAAACAGCATTTAAGCATGAAGAACCTGTTAGTATTACTGATCGTAAACACACTCATCGTTTCTGTCTCTGCACAACCGCCCATGCAAAAAAGCGGCAGCAACTCTTATTCATTTATCAATTACCAGAAGACCTTTCCCCGGCCCAGCGAAGCGATGCAGCGGAAAGAGGATACCCTGCAAAAACAGTTTGAAGCAAAGAAACTCGTATGGCCTGCGAAGTACATTTACATACGTTCTTTCAAGTATGACAGCCAGTTGGAAGTATGGGTAAAGAATGAGCTGAAGGAGCAATTCCAATTGTTCAAAACATATAAAGTATGTGCCCTGGCCGGTACGCTTGGTCCTAAAAGAATGGAAGGTGATTACCAGGTGCCGGAAGGTTTTTACTATATCAATGAGTTTAATCCCAGGAGTAATTACTACCTGTCATTGGGCATTAATTATCCCAATGTCTCTGATAGAATATTAAGCGACTCACTCCGTCCCGGCAGTGAAATATTTATCCATGGCAGTTGTGTTACTGTCGGTTGCATTCCCATCAGGGATGAGCAGATAGACGAGGTGTATATACTCGCCGCCCATGCCAAAGACCAGGGGCAGGATTTTATCCCCGTTCATATTTTCCCGATACGCTATAATGTGGAGAAGAGTACCAAATACCTGGAGAACCTGACGAAAGATGACCCGGTATTAAAGAAGTTTGCGGACCGGCTGGAGGATGCGTTTGATTATTTTGATAAATACAAGCAGCTGCCGGTGGTAATGATCGGGGAGAAGGGAGAATACATCATTAATGAAGTGCCGCCAAGAAAACCGAAGGGATACAAAGAAGAAAAAGTAGAGATCAAAAGGCCACCCATGCAGCACCGTACCCGCAATGTAGGTACGCTGGTGGCTTCTGTACATCAATGGCCACAGTATCCCGGTGGTGCTGACGCTTTTGCCAAATACTTAGAGAAGCTGGGCCAGGAACTGGTAGCTTTTTTACCCAAAGGAATTTCCAAAGCATATGTGCAAGTGGAATTTGTGGTGGACAAAGATGGAGTGCCTGTAAATTTCAATGTGCTGAAATCGGTGAAGGATGGCGAAGAGTTCAATGATGAACTGATCAACCGGATGGAAAATATGGGTACCTGGAAACCTGCATTGCTAAATGATAAGCCTGTAGCAAAAAAGATCATCCAGACGATCACAGTAGAGGCGCCAGCGCAGAAATAGTTTATTGTAACAATAATTGTATCGTTTCCGGAGTTTGCTGGCGCAATAATACCGTTTTCCCTTCTGTAAGTTTTTCAAATACTTCTTTGGTATAGTGACGTACTGTAAGCAACGACAGATCTTTCTTTACCTGTACATCCAGGAATACAGATGCTTCTAATGCCAGTTTTTCGATCTTATCAGCCCTGTCGTCCAATACACAGAGAAAACTTATAGCGCCGTTCTGCGTCAGGTTGGGTTTGATGTGCAGTTTTTCAAACAAATTATACAGATGCCCTACGTGGTGTTCTCCAACAAAGGAGAAGTCACGGGAACTCATTTCTATCAGCACTTGCTTTTCCTTCAGCACAATAATGGGCGGTAGATGGTGAACTGGTTTATTATGAATGATGGTGCCGGGCAGGGAAGCGTCTAAAAAGCATTTTACGATCAATGGTATGCCTTTATTCTGCAGCGGCTTTATCGTTTTTGGGTGAATGACCTGTGCGCCATAGTAAGCCATTTCTATCACTTCATTATAGTTCAATTCGTGAATGGCAACCGCTTCGGGAAATTGCTTGGGGTCGGCGTTCATCACACTTTCCACATCTTTCCAGATGGTTTGGCTTTCAGCATCCAGCATATTAGCAAATACTGCAGCCGTGTAGTCACTTCCTTCCCGTCCCAGGGTAGTACTTTCGTTTTCATCTGTAGCGCCAATAAATCCCTGGGTAAGCAGAATATTCGTTTCTGCAAACAAGGGAACTATCGAACTGTGAACCTTTGAACTTGTATATTCCCAGTCTATCTCTGCATCCCTGAAATCATCATCCGTACGGAAGATGTCCCGGACATCGAGCCATTTGTTTTTTATACCGGCCTCATTCAGGTAGGCACTTACAATAGCTGTAGAAAATAATTCACCGGCACATACCACCTGGTCGTAATAGTAATCATATTCCCTTACCGGTTTATCGTGCAGCAGCCATTCCACTTCTGTAAAGAAATCTTTCAGTTGCGCTTCGCAGGCAAGGTAGTGGGTAACGAGTAAGTATTTGGCGGTGGTAAGATGCTGTTGTTTTACCTGTTCAAATAAGCCAAGTGCTTCTTCTTTTTGTCCTGCAAAAAAAGCATCCACCACTTTTTCCAGCGCATTGGTGGTTTTGCCCATGGCGGAAATGATCACCACGATCTTTTCTTTTTCCCAGTGTTTCAGGATATGAGCCACGTTCTGTATTCGTTCCACACTGTTTACGGAAGCGCCACCGAATTTGAAGACTTTCATTATCAGTTAACAGGTTATCAAGTTAATAGGTTTGCAAATGTCGCTAAATTCTCTTCTTTCCCAGCATTTTAACCCTTCCTCCTGTCAACTTTTCAACTACCCTTCAATACCTTACTTTTGCCCTGACCCAAACCTTGCTATATGGCCGTAAACAGAAAGATATCAACCCTCGACGAATTCACTATTCAGCAGCTGCGGGATGTGCCTAATGCCACCGGCGAACTGTCAAGATTGCTGCGGGATATCGGACTCGCTGCCAAACGGGTGAATGTGGAAGTGAACAAAGCCGGCCTGGTGGATATCCTGGGTGATGCGGGCACCATCAATGTGCAGGGTGAAGAGGTAAAGAAACTGGATGTGTATGCCAATGATCAGTTTACAGGTGTACTGCGGCACGGTATCAGTTGTGCAGGTATCGCCAGCGAGGAACTGGATGATTTTGTAGCTTTTGATGATGAGATCAGCCGCAAATCAAAATATGTATGCCTGTACGATCCGCTGGATGGCAGTGCTAATATAGATGTGAACGTTTCTATCGGAACGATCTTTTGTGTGTATAAAAGGGTAACACCGATCGGCGAAGCGGTAACGCTGGAGGATTTTTTACAACCGGGTAACCAGCAGGTGGCCGCAGGTTATATGATCTACGGTTCTTCCACCATGCTGGTGTATGCTACCCGCAGGGGTGTAAATGGATTTACCCTCGACCCATCCATCGGAGAATGGACGCTCAGTCATCCTGATATTAAATGTCCGCCAACAGGCAGGATATATTCTGTGAATCACGGTAACTTTTTTGAGTATGATGAAGGGGTGAAGAAATACATTACCGCCTGCCAGAAGAAAGACAAGACCAATGGCGGGCCTTATACGCAACGGTATATCGGCAGCATGGTGGCGGATGTTCACCGCAATCTTATCAAAGGGGGCATTTTTACCTATCCCGGAACCACGAGCAAGCCGGGTGGTAAGCTCAGGTTATTATATGAGTGTAACCCTTTTGCTTTTATCGTAGAAGTGGCAGGTGGAAAAGCCACCGATGGTAAACAACGGAT
>JAEUVL010000146.1 GCA_016786965.1 Chitinophagaceae bacterium | reverse complement strand
GACCCATCAATGAGCACCGTTGGATAATTCTCACAACTGTTAGCAATACCATTTGCGATAAAAGCAGGGACCACGGTAAGCCCATTATGAGTGCCGGGCAAATTAAGGGTGCTGGAGGGAGTGTAAGTTGAACGGGTAGTTACGGTATTGGTAACCGGGTCCAGTTGAATGACTTTGATATTGCTTGATTCCCGGAGCACGGCATATAAATAGCTTCCATTTACTGTTAACCCGCCGTAAGGATCGTAACCATTGCCACCGGCTGTAGTAGTAAAACTATAGATGGTGGTAAGAACATTGGTAGCCGGATCAAATTGTAAGATACTGCCCCTGCCATTAGCGCCACCACTGGTAGCCAGCATATACAATTTGTTATTGTACAATGTTGGTGCATTTGATATGTTCACACCACCAGCCCCTGAGAAAGCAGCCGGCGTGCTGGCTGTATTCGTAACGGGGTCGTACACAAAAACACCTCCCGCATTATTTGCACCTCCACCTGAGGTAGTGCCATATAGTTTATTATTGTACAAAGTGAAAGCGCCATTGGGTACCAGGCTGCCGCCAGTCTGTACATCATACATTTTACTCAGCACACCTGTAGCAGGATCGTATGAATAGATGATACCGTTATTACCTATTCCATTTGCATTCGTCATCCCGTACAGTTTGTTATTGTAAACCGCCGGTTCACCAACAGGATAGGAGCCGCCTATTGGCTGCATATCTTTTTTTGTGTAACTCTCTGTTGCGGGATTATACTCATATAAAACGCCAATATCACTTGTTCCCCCGGTAGTGGTGGTTCCATACAATTTGCCATTGTAAACAATTGGCGCAGATACAGGAGCCCTGCCTTTAGTGGTGCCGGGATATTCAAACAGTATCTTCCTGGAATAGACGGAAGTGGAAGGGTCAAACTGCCAGAGACAGCCGTAAGGGGTTCCAAATATTTCCTGCGGTCCCTGGTAACAGATGCCGTACAATTTTCCGCTCAGCAAAACAGGCTTACCATAAGGGATACGGCCATTTTCAGCAGCGTTGAATGTTTTCTTTTTAGTCACTACATTGGTGGCATAATCATACTCAAACAAATTACCCTGGTTTACAAAGCCCGAGTTATAGGTCACTGCATAAAATTTAGCATTGAATAAAGCCAGTGTACTGCCCGGGTTAATACTGTTATCATAGTTGTTGGCCGGGAAATTGTACTTTTTTACAACCGTGGTCGGATTTGCCGGGTCCCATTCATAAATAGTTCCGGTACCAATTGTACCGCCAGCACTGCACATACCTAAAAACGTTGTACCATTTGCCACCAGTTTGCCCTGCGGATTTGCTCCAAAAGGGGTATAGTTAAAATTAACCAGTTTGGTAAATACATTGCCAGCGGGATCCAGCTCAAATAATGTTCCCTGTGAGCTTGTGCCGCCGGTGTATAAGCACCCGTATAATTTATTATTGTAAACGATCATTTCATTGTTATTGCCATTTCC
>JAEUVL010000069.1 GCA_016786965.1 Chitinophagaceae bacterium | reverse complement strand
TGCGTCTGTGAACAGGGCTTTGGGAGTAAGACAAACTGGTACAGCGGGAGCCGGTGGCGATCCGGGTGCTGCGTTTGCTTTCTTATTGCCCAATACAACTGGCAAAACAAACCTGCAACTGGAGTTCCGTTTGCAATCATTAGATGCACCTGCTACTGCCGGACGGACAACGACCTGGAAAGTGGATTATGGTTTTGGCGCTGCTCCTACTGCTTTTACAACCGTAACGACCAGCCCGGCTACGCTGACAACAACACTGGGAACTTTTGCCAATAATGTGGTGACGGTGAATTTTGGCTCCACCTTGAATAATATCAATCAGCCGGTGTGGATCAGGATCGTGACACTGAGCGGTACGAGTGGCGGTGGCAGCAGACCTTCCACAGCGATAGATGATGTGAAGTTCACCTGGAATTAAATCATTGTTGGGATGTGGTTAAATATCATAACCCAATAATTCAATAGATTTTTAATACAACCGATATGAAAAAAATATTTACGATTCTTTCAATGCTGATTTCAGTTGTTTCATTTTCGCAGTCAACAACTGTAGTAATCAGCCAGGTTTATCCCGGTGGCGGAAGTACAAGCCCTACAGTAACATATAAAAAGGATTATGTTGAGTTGCATAACGTAAGTGGTGTGACACAAAATATCGATGGCTACTCATTGCAATATGGGTCTAGCACAGGTAATTTTGGTAATACTGCGACACAGATATTTGCTTTTCCAGCAGGTACTTCTATACCTGCTGGTGGCTATTTGTTGATAGCATTAGGTGCCGCAGGCACTGGAGGAGCAGATTTACCGGTAACAGCCGATTTTACTTCTACTAACTTAAGTATGAGTGCGGCTTCTGGTAAAGTAGCCTTGGTTAATAATTCCACAGCTGTTGCATGTGGTGCTACTGCTACTCCCTGCACTCTTCCTTCTCCAACTTTTATTGATGTCGTATCTTATGGAGCATCAAATAATGCTGAGGGCGGTGTAACCGCTAATAATGGTGTCGCTTTGCCAGCCAATACTAATGGAGCTGTTAGAAAAAATAATGGGTGTACGGATACTGATAACAATAATTCAGATTTCGATATAGTTGTAAATCCTGTACCAAGAAATAGTGCTTCTCCTGTTTTTTCTTGTGCAGCCAGTCCTGTTTTAAGCATATCATCTCCATTAGCGGCTTTTGGTAATGTATGTATTAACACTACTGCCGGGCCTAATTCATTTACTATTTCAGGTACCAGCCTGTCTGCGGCGAACGTAACCATAGGCGCACTTGCCGGATATACTTATTCTACTACAGCGGGAGGTACTTATACCACTACTTTAAGTTTGACACAACCGGGCGGTACTTATACTCAGCAAATATTTGTTCGTTTTAACCCGACAGCGGTACAATCTTATAGTGGAAATATACCT
>JAEUVL010000042.1 GCA_016786965.1 Chitinophagaceae bacterium | reverse complement strand
CCGGCCAGTGTAAATGAGCTGGCATTAAAAAATACATTATCAACCGGTGTAGGGGTACAACCGGATGGGGCGCCGCCACTGGTCAATGACCAATGATTGCCATCAGCCCAGCTGCCTCCGTTTCCAATCCAATAAAGATCTTTAGGCGCAGAAGAGTTAATTGTCCATCCAGTATTGTTGCCAAGGTCGGTAGAGTTATTGGCTGTAAATACCGCCCCTCCGGTGGCATTCATATCTTTAAGTGCGATCAAAGATAGAGTGACAGATCCCGTTGTTTTAAGGATGGTTGCCTGTGCACCAACTGTAGAAGACCTCATATTAATAGGTGCACTGCAACTACCCGTTGCAGTAAAAGAGGTAGTAATTGTCTGCGTGGTTCCGCTGGCAAACGTATAAGTGCGGCCCGGAGAAAAGGTCAGGGTATTAAAATTATTATTGCCACTGATAATACCGCCACCGGCAAATGTTACATTACCGGTAAATGTATTATTCCCGTTTAATAATCCGAGCAGTGAAGGGGAGGTATAGTTCAGATTGTTGTAAGCGGAAGCGCCACCGTTAAACCGGCCTCCGGGCATATTAACGGTTGATGTGCCGGACAATGCTGTTCCTGAAACGGCCCATTCATTACCTATATTAAATATGGATGAGCCCATGTCAATAACTGATGAACCACCAGCAGTGAATGTAAATGCACTAACTGTTTTACCATTCGTGGTAAGAGTTCCATTATTCACCCCAATAAAGTCTGAACTGCTCAGGTTATCCTGTAATGTCCACCCGCCCCCGATGCCATTAAACTGAAGAAGTGAAAAAGTTTTTCCTGCCGATGTAATCGTTTGACCAGGTACGGTTGACTCAAAATTGACAATATAATTCAAATTCGCAACCATCCCGGGAGCTAAAGTAAGTGACCCAAAAATGTTTAATGTCCTTGGTGAAGACAGATTAAAAGTTGGAGAATTAATAACCCCGGCCCAGGACATATTCCGGCACTGAATAATTGTCTGATCAACAGTTACAACTTGCCCTGCGGCAGTAAACGAATTCCCATCAAAAAAAACATCATCCGCGGGTGTGGGTACTTGCGAATGAAAAACAGCGCCACCAGAACTGGTAGCCCAATGATTGGCATAATCAGACCAATTACCTGTTCCATTAACCCAATAATAATTGGCGGCTTTGCTTATTAATGAGGTTGATAGGAATAGCAGCAGAAATAGTTTTGATTTCATGGCAGGAAGTTTTAATGTAAAAAGTATCAATATCTATTGTTATTTCGGAATAAGTAAACTTGGTGCAGGACAGGGATTTCCAAAATATAGTTAAAAGCTACAGAGCTATACAAATGGTATAAGACACTATGCACTAAGATAAAAGGTTTGCTTTAAAATCCAAAGTTTTAAAAGCAAATAACAAGGGTGTCGTAGATTTACGAATTCAGCCTTTATTAAGGAATATCATTTTTGATTGTATCCCATAATTTTTCAAAACAGTATGCAGGAAAGCAGCATCAGTGATTTTTTTCTAATTCCTTACCGGCCGGCCGCTTTTCAATACACTTTGAATTCTTTCCAGCGTTTTCTTTTCACCGCAAAGCGACAAGAAAGCTTCTCTTTCCAGGTCCAGCAGGTATTGTTCTGACACTAGTGTCGGTTCGCTTAGATCACCTCCGCACATTACATACGCCAGTTTTTTCGCTACTACTGAATCATGCTCTGTCGCATAGTTGGCTGTCTTCATGGCGTGAATGCCGGAGTATAATGCACCAAGCGCAGATTGTCCCAATACTTTGATATCCTTTCGCTGCACCGGGGCGGTATAGCCACTGTCGAATATTTCGATCACTGATCTTTTAGCTTCTGCAATACGTCGGCCCTGGTTCATCACCACTTCATCTAATCCTTTTCGGTACACTCCCAACCCAAATCCTTC
>JAEUVL010000038.1 GCA_016786965.1 Chitinophagaceae bacterium | reverse complement strand
TAGTTCTGGTTCTGCATCAGGTAACGCTGATTTTTACACCTTATCGACTAATGATGATGGTACTTCCTACTTGATTGGCTCTTTTTCCGGTTCCACTCAAATAGGCCCCTTCAATCTTTCAACGGGGAATACAGATGATGTGTTCGTTGCAAGATTGGATAAGAACGGTAACTGGCTGGGCATTACTAATTTTGGAGAAGGACAGGGGTATGGCATGCAGGAAGATATTACCGGAGATTTTTACATCAGCGGCATTTTTAAAAACACGATGAATATTGGATCTACTGTGCTTACCAGCGCCGGAAATTATGACATCTTTATCGCTAAAAGCTCCGCCATTACCGGCATCGGCGGAAATGAGCGCAGCATGCAAAGTCAGTTGAGTATCTATGCCAATCCCAACAAGGGAAGTTTCCGCATTAAAATACCGGAGGATATTGCAACGTATGAAGCATCCGTACTCCTGGTATTTGATCAGCAGGGTCGTGAAATTACCCGCTTCACGCTGTCGCTAACGGATGATGAAACTCCCGTTTTTGATGTGGACAAAGCTGGTCCGGGAATCTACATGGTGCAGTTGGTGCAAGGCGCAATATCGTATTGTGGAAAAATGGTGGTGGAATGATTTATTTTGATAATTTGCTAACTTGAAGATTTTGCATGATGGAGTTTATACTATCCACTAGCGGAATTTTAGTTTGAAATTATTGATGTTCGCAGTAAAAAAGTGGTTTACCTTGAAGCTGAACTCAAACATACTTTTATTATCATTGATGGTACACTGTATTACTTTGGGATTTTCACAAAACAACCAAATGGTGACCCTGGAAGGCAAACAATTTAAACTCAACGGAGCAAACTTTTATCCGATGGTGATGAATTATGCTGTGGAACTTACCATGCCCAATGGATCGGGTTCATCAGGATGGCCTAACAGTTATTTAACCCCTTATGTAGAATACGGCGTCAACAACGGCCCCAACGGAGGACCGGGAAATTATATTTTTGAATGTACAAACAGTAGCCAGTGCGAGGCGGATTTATTGACGGACTGGACGTACCTGTCAACACTCCATTTTAATACGATCAAGGTCGCGGGGTTTTATCCCAAGTTTCAATTTAATGGAGGCAGCCCCAATTTCTTTTTCAATATCAGAGAAACAGGTTCTTATACCTGGCATTACCTTCCTATCGATCTGTACACGGCAAATGATCCGGGTCTGGATTTTGTATTGGATCAGTATGAACGGTTGTTGCAATTGGCAGACCAGGCCGGAGTGAAATTAATCTTTAATATGATTGGACAAAAATCAGATTTTGTGCAGTTTCCCGGACCGGATAACGATGAAATTGAGTATTACAATAAATTCCTTGATCATCTGGCTGCAAGAGTGGCAGGCAGCATGTATTCTCACACAGTCCTGGCCTTTGATCTTTGGAATGAGCCCTGCTACTTTGACAGCTCCGGAAACAAAACAAAAGAGCAGGCCTGTGAAATCATTTCGCAGTGGTATGCAACGGTAAAAACACACGGCTCAACGCCGTTGGTAACGATAGGTACCTGCGGGTCCGGCGATGTTTGGTTCTACGACCCCGGAGTTTTGAAGGTTGATTTCCATTCTTTACACGTTTACCCCGACTTCAGAGATTTTGAAGACCGGACCGATCCTGTAATTCAGCAGCGTGCGCTGAGTCGCATGTACGATGAATTGTATTGGTTCAACAAGATAAGTCCGGTTCCCTGGATCATTGGTGAGGTCAGCTTCGCTGCCAGTAGTAACCTCCCCCTCACCTATCCGGGCAACAACGGGGCGCACGGTACCCTTGCTGATCAGTCTGCTTTTATTCAGCTGATGCTGGATGCCACCTGCAACAGCGGAGGCAGCGGCTTCAGCTGGTGGTGGTTTCAGGACGGTTGGTATTTTGAAAATTCGCCGCACGAAGCGCATTGGGGCATGTTGGAAAGGGGGTATGCCACGGGTACCACGGCCGCTGAGAAACCGCTGGTAAATACATTCAGGAATTATTCTTTGCCGG
>JAEUVL010000005.1 GCA_016786965.1 Chitinophagaceae bacterium | reverse complement strand
AGTTAGCCTTTTTGTAGTGGGCCTGCTTGGAACCCAGATCCTTGCCACGATTACCGGCAAGAGCATACTGGAGGTGAGCGACCCTTCCAAATGGGATTACACAAAACCCGGCTTGAGTTTTATTATCAGGGGAACACAGATTGTTCAATTTATCAGTTTTTTTTGCATCCCTGTATTTCTTTGCACCTGGCTTTTCAGTACTAATGGCAAAAAATACCTGGGTTTAAAAGCGCCGTCTGAAACAGGATACTTTTTTATGGGAATCGGGCTGATGGTGATCTCTATACCGCTGGTCCAGATTCTGGGCGAGTGGAACCGTACTGTTCAGTTTCCATCGGGCATTGCGCAATGGATGCAGGATAAAGAAAAAGAAGCCGCCAAGATCACAAAGGTTCTCTTAAGTGCCCATACTATAAAAGACCTTATTTTAAATATCATTTGTATTGCCGCACTGGCAGCGGTGGGTGAAGAATTACTTTTTCGTGGTATGGCGCAACGGTTGCTGATCAAAATGTTTAAAAATCCCTGGGCAGGCATTATCATTTCAGCTATATTATTTTCAGCCATACATCTGCAGTTCTATGGATTTTTACCCAGGCTGGTACTTGGTATTTTTCTGGGTGCCATGTATTGGTACAGCGGCAGTTTGTGGGTGGCCATACTTGGTCATTTTGTATATGATGCGTTGCTGATCGTACTGGCTTATTTTTACCCGTCTATGCTGAATGATGAGCCGACCACAAAAATATCATCCCTGGCATTGGGAGGGGCAATAAGTGCAGCACTGGTGGCTGCATCTTTTGTTTGGATGAAAAAGCGATCAACAGTAACGTATGAAGAAGTGTATGCAGATGATGCAATTCTAAATAAAGATCACCCATTTTAAATGCAATGAGCCCATCCGGAGTACTTCTATCATCGTTTGTTGCAACTTGTTCCAGCCCCCAGGCCGGACCGAAAACTTCAGCATTCTGTAATTCTGCAGAGCTGGCAAACATATCGTTTAAAAGATGGCTTTTCTAAATATTATGATATGGCATTCAATCTTCAGACATTTAGAACAAGAGCATTAACCGCTGTCATCTTCGCCGCAGTGATGCTGTTTGGTCTGGTGTGGAACCACTGGAGTTTTTTCGTATTATTTTCCATCATTCATTTTGGTTGCTGGATAGAATACCAGAAACTAGTAGCACTTATCGACCCCGGGTACAAAGAATTAACGCCTTTTCATAAATACGGGGTAATGCTGGCCGGCTGGTGCGGAATGCTGTGGTTCACGGGCGATGCTTATGTCCTTTTGGGCATACGCCTGCACGAGATCGGTTGGTGGCTTGGGCTCATCATTGTCTTTCTTTTACCTATCACAGAATTACTTTTTACCAAAAATATTCGGCTAAAAAATATTGCTCATTCCTTTTTCGGGCTGTTGTATATTTCATTGAGTTGGGGACTGATGATGGACTTGAGAAGAGATTTTTTTATTGCGGAGATGAGTATTGACCATGTAATTACTCCTGCCTGGCATGTAGTCGTTGTGCCGTGTACCATTATAGCATCTATATGGATAAATGATACGATGGCATATATCGTAGGGTCATTTATTGGGAGAACTCCATTGTCAAAGATCTCACCAAAAAAGACATGGGAGGGGACTATT
Source organism: Chitinophagaceae bacterium (assembly GCA_016786965.1). Lineage (GTDB taxonomy): Bacteria > Bacteroidota > Bacteroidia > Chitinophagales > Chitinophagaceae > JJ008. Next base: position 10,263 of record JAEUVL010000005.1, on the reverse strand, counting down.
GGTGGAATTATACTGGCAGTATCAGTTACTGGCTTAGTAGCCTGGCAATTTGATTTTGACGTAAAAAGTATCCTGACAATAGCCGGATTGTCGGCTGTCTTTGGCACTATTGGCGATCTTCTTGAATCCAAACTCAAACGCCTTGCAGGGGTTAAGGACAGTGGTACTCTCATGCCTGGCCACGGTGGCTTTTTAGATAGATTTGATTCACTGCTGCTGGCAATCCCCTTTGTGTGGTTCTATATTGTACTATTTATGAGCTGAGCAGCAAATTATGTATGAAAGTAAGCTTGAAACATATGAAATACTGCCTCTTGTATTTTTCAGCGGCAATCTGTATTTGTTTTTCATGTTATGCTCAGCCCGAAAATACGCCTGAAGCAAAACGCTGGGCAGTCAGTTTATCACCCGGCACTGTGCCCTTACCCGGAAACCCATTCAGTCTGCAACCCGGTGTTGAATTTTTTTTCACTCCAAAGATATCATTGCTGAATGAAGTGTCCCTTCAAACGGAAAAAAATGACGATTTTGATTCTACTGCCTTAAACAAACGATACTTCAAGTATAAAGCAGAAGCCAGGTATTATTTATCTGCAAATACCAACAGGGTTATTCCTTATTTTGGATTACAGTTTACCACAGCCAGCCGAAAATTTGATATCGGTAAAGCCGACCGATATTATGATACTTTCCAGGATGACAGCGTGTACACTTTTACCAGTGCCAGCGTAAGCAGCCCTGTTCAAACTCTAACAGGGCAATTTGGGCTCTCTGCAAGGGTTATTGATAATTTTTATTTTGAAACCTCTTTTGGCTATGGTATAAGGTATATTAATACTACTTATTCAGCCGTAGAAAATCCGGAGAAGATCAGGAATGTTGGGTTGTTTAATATCAAGCCACTCTCCTCTTACCGTTACGAAGGGAAGCTTACCCGCACACAGCTCAATTTGGGCTTTCGTGTTTCTTATCGATTCTGATATTCCCTTACAATTACATATTTTCGTTTCCGAAACTATCAGCATGACCATCCACAAAGAAGGCTATAAAACGATCGCACTGAGTACCATTATCTTCGGTATCATTAATGTTCTGTCTTTTTATTTCCTTAGCTATTCCCTGCCCCTGTTAAGCTGGCTGATCTTCTTCGGCACCTTAGGGTTGCTAATTTTTCTCATATCGTTTTTCAGGCTCCCCAAAAGAGAACTAACTATTCAGGACAATGCTATCATTGCTCCTGCCGATGGCAAAGTGGTGGTGATAGAAGAAGTGCAGGCCGATGAATACTTTACAGACCGCAGGATGCAGGTATCCATTTTTATGAGTCCGCTGAATGTGCATGTAAACCGCAACCCGGTAGCCGGCGAAGTGGTGTACAGCGAATACCACAAAGGCAAGTACCTCGTGGCCTGGCACCCCAAATCTTCCACTGAAAATGAACGGCATTCTGTTGTTTTTCGCAAGAACGGTAAAGAAATACTGGTAAAACAAATAGCCGGTGCATTGGCCAAACGTATCTGCAATTATCTCCAGCCTGGGCAGCAGGTAAAGCAAACAGATGAAATGGGCTTTATCAAATTCGGCTCAAGGGTTGATCTCTTGTTGCCACTGGATGCAAAGATCCTGGTAAATATTGGTGATAAACCAAAAGGCGGAGTTACGGTGATTGCGACCTGGTAGACGTATTCTTTCTCTTTAAAATAACTGTTCCAATTCTTTTAAAGAGAAGACCGTATAAGTAGCAAACCTGTTCTCAGACACAGGCACCTGCTCTTTGGTCAGATGATTTACATGTACCTGGTCAATGCCAGCATTCATAGCACCAAGTATATCCACATCTACTGTGTCGCCGATCATGATGCTTTCGTGTGGTATAGCTCCTGTTTTTTGAAATGCATACTCAAATATCTCTTTTTTGGGTTTCAGGCTGTTGCTGCCTTCAGAGGTTATTACTTCTGCAAAGTATTTATCTAATCCGGAGCTTTTTAATTTGCTATGTTGCGTTTTTTCAAACCCGTTGGTGATAAGATGCAGTTGATATTTTTTCCTGCTTAAATAATCAAGTATCTCTGTGGTGTAAGGGAAAAGAAGTTTGCGGGTAGGCAGCAGGTCAAGAAATTGGTTGCCCATTTCCCTTGCCAGTGGCTCGTTGGCAATCTTGAAATCAAGCAGCGTAAGCCACATTCTCTTCCAGCGCAGTTCGTCCACTTTAATGTATCCATTGCGGTAGCGTTCCCAAAGTTTATCATTATGTGCCAGGTAATTTTTATGAAACAGGCCGAAATCGTTCACGCCAAGTTTTTCCAGCTCCAGTTGATCATACAATTCCTGTAATGTCTGTCGGCTATTGGCTTCAAAATCCCAAAGCGTATGATCAAGGTCGAAGAAAAGGTGTTTGTACTTCATAAGAGATTGTAGATTTGCAAAGAAACCGGAAATATTCAATACTTAATAGCGAATCTTACATGAACATCATTATCACCGGCGCTTCCAAAGGAATCGGCAAAGCCATAGCTGAAATTTTTGCAGCTAACGGCCATCATCTTTTTTTAACCAGCCGTGGGGAAGTGCAATTGTATAAAACAATGGAAGAATTGCAAACAAAGTACCCGGCGATTTCTGTAAAGGCAAAACCTTATGACCTGAGCAAAAAAGAACAGGCCAAGGATTTTGGGGCTTGGGCTATAGAACATGCCATCCCTGATATAATTATCAATAATGCCGGCGCTTTTGAGCCCGGCAGTATCTATAATGAGAGAGAGGGCTTGCTGGAAGAACAGTTAGCCATCAATTTGTTCAGTGCTTACCATTTTACCCGGACCGTTCTGCCAGTTATGATGGAACATAAAGCAGGCCATATTTTCAATATTTGTTCCATTGCTGCTTTGAAGGCTTATGCCAATGGTGGTGCTTATAGTATCAGCAAGTACGCATTACACGGCTTTAGTAAGAACCTGCGGGAAGAGTTGAAGCCCTTTAACATAAAAGTAACATCGGTATTTCCAGGGGCTGTGTTCACTGATTCCTGGGGCAATTTTGACAATACAGCCCATCGAATTATGGAAGCAACAGATATAGCCAAGCTGGTATATGCGGCCAGCCAGTTGTCTCCAGGGGCCTGTGTGGAGGATATTGTAGTTAGGCCGCAGTTGGGTGATCTGTAACGCCCTGTTCCGCCCCGACTGCCATTAGAAACTTATATTTCCCATTGATAATTTTTCCGGGCACTTGTAAATTACGGGTATTAATTTTAGCAATCTTCTTATGAGGAAAATTGTACTGTTCATATTATTGCTGGTAATCACTGGGCTGACAAATGCACAAACTTCCTTTCAGACCATCGTACCTGTTTTGCCGGTAGTAGCTGGCGAGTCTTTTCGGGTACAATATGTATTAAAGGGTGAGGCAACAGTGGAGAATTTTACAACCCCGGACTTCCGGCCCTTCCAGATGGTAACCGGCCCTGATATTTATAATGGCGAAAGTCAGGGTGTCATATATCCTGAACCATCAAAGAATTATGTTTTTACTCTGGTGGCACCAAAACCCGGTAAATACAAAGTACCCGGCGCATTGGTAAAATATGATGGGCGCCAGGTAAGAAGTAACGAGGTGGCAGTAGATGTGGTACCAAAGGAAGTAGCCTCCAAAATTTTTGGACAGGACCTTTCATCGGATTATATATTACGGCCGGGAGAAAATGTGCAGGAAAAGATCAGGAAAAACCTTTTTGTAAAAGTCTCGGTGAATAAGAAAACATGTTACACCGGTGAACCCGTGATGGCAACTTTTAAACTCTATTCCCGACTGGAATCGAGATCTGATATCGTTAAGAATCCCGGTTTTTATGGATTTACCATTTATGATATGGTAAACCTTCAGGATAAAATGGTGGCTACGGAAAATATAAATGGCCGAATCTTCGATGTGCATACCATCCGCCAGGTACAATTATATCCTCTGCAGGCAGGGACCTTTTCCATAGATGCTATGCAAGTAAAGAATAAAGTGGAGTTTTCCAAAAGTGCTGTATCCAAAAGAACCGAACAGGAAATATCAGAAGGGTTGATGGGTATTGCTGATAATGATGAACCTGCCGAAGGAACTGAAGTGTTTGAAACAACCATCAGTACCGAGCCGGTCAGTATTGTTGTAAAGCCGTTACCAGAAAGAAATAAACCACCCGGTTTCACCGGGGCAACCGGTAAGTTTACCATTGCAGCTACACTGGCAAAAAATGAACTGGCGAAGAACGAAGAAGGATTCCTGGAAGTAACCATAACGGGGAAAGGGAATTTTATACAACTGGAAGCTCCCTCCATTCAATGGCCGGCCGGAGTAGAGGGGTTTGAGCCGGTGCTGAAAGATGAATTAGATAAAACATCTCTGCCTCTGACAGGTACCAGAACATTTCGTTATCCTTTTGTTTGCGCTGCTGCTGGAACGTATGAGCTGCCCCCGATAGCATTTTCTTTCTTCAATACCGATAGCAATACTTTTTCCACCGTAGTAACTAAGGGCATAAAGGCAGTAATAAGTAATACCGAAAAGAAAAGTACTGCACCTTCAGAAGGCAAAACGTCCATTAATGAAGCAAGCGAGAACGCTGCCCGTACCGCTGGCATCATAGTTGCCATATTGGTGCTGTCAATATTGGTATATTGGGGTGTAAAAAAGAAAGAAACACCAAAAGTAATAAGTGAAGTAATAACCCCTGCATTACCCTCCATTCAATCGCTGCTGGCACCGTCCGTTGCTGCAAATGCAGAAGGGTCTCCCGCTTTCTTTAGAGAAATTCACCAGGCAATATGGAACTTCCTTCAACAACGGTTTGGTCTCACCGGGAGTGAAATGAATAAGCAGGTTGTTTTAACCAGGATGAATACTGCTGGTATCAATAGCAGCATTTCCACCCGGCTTATGAGTATACTGGAGCAATCCGAAGCCGGAATTTTTACAAATGCCGTCATTGATGAGGATAGAGAAGTATTGTTAAACACCACATTGGAGGTGTTAGAAAACATTGACCAGGCAGTACAATAAGGGCTTATTCTGAATACTTATAACCCACCCCTCTTACTGAATGAAAGTATTTAGGGTTGCGGCTGTCTTCTTCAAAATACTTACGGAAATTAAGAATAAAATTATCGATTGTGCGGGTAGTAGGGTACACATTATACCCCCAAACAGACTGCAATATTTTTTCCCTCGGCACCACCTCGTTTTTATTTTCTATCAGCAGTTTGAGCAGCATTGTTTCCTTTTTGCTCAGTTCAATTTTTTCACCGGAATAACCGGTAGCCTGCTGGGCTTTAAAATCAATACTGTTGTTACCAAATGAGTAATTATCGCCAAGGGTTGTTTTATCAAGCAGTTTCTTGTTCTTATCGATAAGCTTGTGTACACGAAGTAATAATTCTTCCAGGTTAAACGGTTTGGTGAGATAATCGTCAGCCCCTTTTTTCAGACCCAGTACCCGGTCGGCACTGCTGTTTTTAGCACTAAGGATGAGGATGGGAACATCGTTGTTACTGATACGGATCGTTTCGGTCACGTTGATGCCGTCCATTTCTGGCAGCATTACATCAAGTATGATGAGGTCAAAAAACTCTCCTTGCAAAGCTTTCAACGCCGCCACCCCATCGAAGGCAGAAGTAACCTCGTAGCCCTCCAGTTCCAGGTTCAGTTTCAGTGCTTCATGAAGGTTCTCTTCGTCTTCCACCAATAAGATGGATGTTTTCCTTTCTGTACTCATTTAATTAGTCTAATTATTATAAAATCAGGCGAAATCGTCAGATTTTAAACGTAACAACAAAATTACTGCCGCGGGGTAAATGGTTTGTCACCGAAATGTCGGCATTATGGTCCCTGGCTATTTTGTGGCAAAGGTATAATCCAAGCCCGGTGCCCTTGGTCTTCCGGGTAGCTTCATTCCCCACCCGGTAGAATTTCGAGAAGATCTTTTTCTTCTCCTCATCAGAAATGCCGGGGCCCTCATCCTGTATTTGCAATTCGATACCGGATCGGTATCTTTTTAACACTGCTATAACCGGGCTTTCTTTGGGAGAGTACTTGATAGCATTTTCCAACAGGTTGTTGATCATCATTTGCAACAGCAGCGTTTCCCCCTTCAGGTCCACATCAGGTTCAATATCCTCCACAAAGCTTCTGTCGGAAAAACGATTACGAAAATCCTGAATACAATCGCTAAGCAGGGCTGACAGGTTAAGCTCTTCTTTAGAAGACTTATACCCGCTGCCCTCAAGTTGTGAGGCAATAAGGATATTATTGGTCAAAAAATTAAGCCGGGCAGTTTCATCCAGCGTAGTACGGATGATTTTTCTTTGCTTTTCAGGATCAAGGCTGTATTTCTGAAGGGTCTCCAGGTTTAAGCGGGTAACAGCTATCGGCGTCTTTAATTCATGCGTCACTGCCATCATAAAATTTTGCTGCTGCTGCTGCAGTTTCCATTGTTTACGGACGGACCGGTATACAAAGGCGGCACCGATCATTATCAGGATAAAGAAAGTAATTCCTTCAGCAAGGTATTTACCGGTATTCCTTTTAGCTTTCGTGTCAATAGAGAAAATTTTGTCTCCCAGGCTGTCAGTGGATAAGGTGTCTTTTCCTGCATTAATATACTTACGCTCCAGTTCAGCTATCTGTTTATTCTGTTTTTCCAGGGAAATGAACCACCAGGCCAGGGCGGCTATAATATACACCAGCAGCATCCAGTAGATGAGAGTGGTGCGGCGGAGTCGTTTAATACTATCATCAGGCATAAGCTAAAGCCGGTTATTATTTCTTTTCGATCCTTAACCCCACACTTAGCACATTGTTCAGGGGATCTTCCCGCATTATTTGCTCAAGGGTGAAAGTATAATCTCCGGCCCTGCGAAAAGATACGCTGTTAAGAGCCAGTTCCTCGTTCAGTTCTTTACGGAATTCATAAATATCATCCATACCGGTACCCAACCATCCTTTTTCATCAGAGCCCAGTTGCTTATCTATCCGGAATGTCTTAGCCACATCCTGTCCCGGCGATTTTACAGATAAATTCAGCCAGATATTATTGTAGTTGTATTTGTCTTTATGCCGGATCACCAGGAAAAGCTGGTAGGTGGAAGCGGTGTCTTTTATAGTAAAAGTAAATGAGGGTTTATAACTGCTCTTCCAACTATGACCGGGTATGGTAGCCGTTTTTTCGTACAGGTCAACGGTGGAACAGGAAGAAAGAATCAACGAAACAATAAGTAGCAGGTAAGATGTGCGCAACAGTGTTTTCAAACTAAAGCTTTTTTACAAATTTAGGCCAAGGGGTTGAAGAAGAAAAAGAGTTAAAGAACGCTTCGGCTTATAGAAACTCCTGTGAAGATGCCGGACTATGGTATAATAAGAACCCTCTCTTTGTCTCCTGGCTTATAATACATTCAATACCTGCTCCTTTGCCTTTTCCAGCTCATCCTTCATCAGTACCACGCATTTTTGAATGGTGGAGTCGTAGGCTTTGGATCCGGTGGTATTAATTTCCCGGCCGATCTCCTGTAATATAAAGGATAGTTTCTTGCCCTTGGAGTCATCAGTTTCACTAAGCAACTCCTTAAAATAGTCGCAGTGGTTCTTCAGCCGCACCTGCTCTTCAGTGATGTCGATTTTCTCTATATAATATATAAGTTCCTGCTCCAGCCGGTTGCTATCGTAGTTTTCCTTGCCCACATTTTCTTCCAGCAGGCGGGTAATGCCTTCTCTTATTTTCACCTGGCGAAGAGGTTCCAGTTTTATTACCTCTTCCTGCTGCTTTAGTATATTATTGATACGCATCAGCAGTTCTTCTTCCAGGGAGCGGCCTTCGTCCAGCCGGTGGGTATTCAGGTCTTCTATAGCTGAAAGCAATACCTGTTGAAAATCAGCCCATTCTTTGTCCGTCAGGGTTTCACTATTGGGGGTAATAACCTCCGGCAATTTCACCAGTGTACTTAAGATATGTGACGGATCAAGATTAAGAGCGGCAGATAGTTCGGCCAGCGGCTGGTAATAGGCCTTAGCCAGGTCAGTATTAATAGTTACAGGTTTGGAGGTACCAGTATCCTTCAGGCTTATCATGCAATCTACACTTCCGCGGCCAAGATTAGAAGAAAGCAGGCGGCGGATATCAAACTCAAATGGTTTTAAAAAAGCAGGCAGCTTTAGCTGAAGCTCAAACTGTTTCCCATTCAGTGATTTAATATCAACCAGGAAAGTTTTATTGCCAACACTTTTCTCGGCTCTTCCAAAACCGGTCATTGATTTCAGCATGGATTACTTTTTTGAGTTGTGGTAAAGGTATTTTAAATAAAGCATTTTGATTGGTATAATAAATAATGAGCTGACATAGGCCTTTCTACAAACAGTAGCTTTTTTATTCCCGTGCCTTAACATATCCTGTAAAAAAGAAGTAGGGATACCGGGATACAGAGACATTGAATGACCCGATGATTATAATATTACTGGAGCAGGGACAAAAAAAATCCCTCCGTAGTAAGCGAAGGGATAATATATGGATGGGTTAGTAAGTACGGGAAATAAATTTCCCTGCACAATATTAGAAATAAATTTCTTTAACCAAAAAAAAATCCCAAACTATTTTATTAACATTTTAAACATACCTGTGGATAAACCGGCTTATAAAATCAATATCCTTTATTCACTTCAATGGGTTCTTATCTGTGCAGTATATTCATAATAGATACAGGCAGTATAAAATCATTTTGCCGAAAGGCTTGTCAGGCAAGGGTTGTAGCATGCACTATTATTTTCCTTCAATCATCTTTTTATAAAACATCTCAACGTCTACCAGCAATAATGCCTGTTATATTTGTTTAGCAGACGACTATTTTTATAGTAAAAAGAATTGAAGGTCAACTATGTTAAAAAGGCAAATAAAGGGATAAAGAAGCCATTCGGGAGTAATTTAAACCCAGTTGATAGCCATTACCTTTGCAGCAATAGCAGTATAATACAGGTTTTAACACTAAAATTTCAGCATATGCGATTTGATAAACCAGTTCCTGTTACCACTATTGCACAACTTATAGGTGCAGATGTAACAGGTAATATAAATGGTATGGCAACCGGCATCAATGAACTGCATAAAGTGGAAAAAGGCGATATCGCTTTTGTGGACCATCCCAAATATTACGATACCTGTATAAATTCTGCAGCCTCCTTTATAATTATTAATAAGCAAACTGATTGCCCGGAAGGGAAAGCACTACTGGTCGTGGATGAGCCCTTTGAAGCCTACCTGAAGATCGTAAATTTCTATCGCCCCTTTACACCTTCCATGAAAATGATAAGCGATTCCGCAGTTATTGGTGAAGGCACGGTGATCATGCCCGGAGCCTATATCGGCAACCATGTACATATCGGCAATCACTGCATCATTCATCCTCATGTAACGATACTGGATCATTGCATTCTCGGCGACCAGGTGATCATACAGGCAGGTACCGTTATCGGCAGCGATGCTTTTTATTATAATAAAAAGACCAACCGGGATATTCATTATAAAAAAATGGATAGTTGCGGCCGGGTAGTGATAGAAAATGGAGTGGAGATTGGCGCCAATTGCACCATAGACCGGGGCGTAAGCGCTGATACAGTAATTGGAGCTGGCACCAAGATGGACAACCTGGTACACATCGGGCATGATACAGAAGTGGGTAAGAATTGTCTCTTTGCCGGACAGGTGGGTATAGCCGGTGCTACCACCATTGAGGATAATGTGGTTCTTTGGGGACAGGTGGGTGTAAGTAAAACACTGACCATCGGAAAAGATGCAGTAGTATATGCACAAAGCGGCGTAAAAGATTCAATTGCAGGCGGCAAGGTCTACTTCGGCTCACCTGTAGAAGATGCCCGTGAAAAAATGAAAGAATTTGTCTGGATAAAACGAATCCCGCAATTGTGGGAGAAGGTAATGAAAGGTTAATCAGGGGGAGTTGTTTGGTGTAATAGTTCATACTGATTAGCCAATACCCCAATTAACCGATTAACTAATCCGGCACAAAATCATAGGGCAGCAGATCACCCAAATTCTTCCAGCTCCAATAACCCTGGTTCACCCAATCCTTCTGTTCGTAGTAATAACCATTCTGGGTAATGGCTATAGTTTCTTTAATATCGATATAAGAAATTGGATACGGTACAGTTTTCGGCATGCCCATTTTTTTCAGGTACTCCGGCTCAGGTTTCTTTTTAGTGTAGGTGATGCTGATTTTTCTC
>JAEUVL010001068.1 GCA_016786965.1 Chitinophagaceae bacterium | reverse complement strand
TGCAGTTCATAGTAATGATGGTGCTCCCAGGAGACCACTTTAGATTGTTTCTTTCCGCCTGCCAGTATAGCAGCTGCAGCAAGCGGGTATTCTGAGGCAATGATAAGGTCCGCCTGCAATTGCTTTAGCAGCCGGCGCAGCTTCAGCACATCACCCAGTAGTTTTATTTTTCGGGTGATCACATTCCCTTCGGGTGTAATTCCAAACGAAAGGGGTTGTTGCAATACCTGCACTCCGGTGTGGATGGGATAAAAACTTTTGTCCGTATCATCCAGTATCACCAGGGTTATTTTGTGTCCTTTGGTAAAAAAAAGATTAGCTGTATTTACCACAGCCCTTTCTATCCCACCGGGCAGATCGAGTCGTGAGCAGAGTATAGCGATATGATGATTGGCGGATCCCATATTAATGATTCCTCAGTATCTTTTTCAGCATTGCTTTGAATGTATAGAAATATTTTCTTCCCGGGGTGATATATTTTTTCAGGAACTGGAGTTCATCTCTGTTTGCTTCTGTGGTCGGTTGTTTTTCACGGATGGTCCTTTGATACAGATTGATCCTTTCATCGGTTATTTTCTTTTCTATAAATACCCTGTTGATCATGGCGGCAGCATTGCTGCCCAGTCGTTCCCTTAGTGAAACATCGTTTTGTAAACGAAGTATGGCCAATGCCAGCTGCTGGGGATCATTGGCAGGCACTATCAATGCAGTTTCTTCCTGTTCGAAAAGGTATACAATACCTGTAGTGGCTGTTAGGATGATCGGCTTACCCATGGCGGCAGCTTCCAGTGCCACATAGCTCAGCGTTTCCCATTCGGAAGGTATCACCACCATTTCTGCTAGCTCCATTTTTGTTATCAATTCGGCATGTGATAGATCCTTAAGCCAGGTAAACTGTTTGTTCCAGATAGCGGGAAATTCTTTTTCAAGGTATTCACTCATTCTCGTGGCGCCGGGAGCAGTAAAGGTATCGCCGCCTGCCCAACATGCCTCTACCTGTTCGCTTTGATTTGCACAGCTATTTATAGCTGCAGCCAAAGTGATGGCGCCTTTTACTTTTTGCAAACCACCTGCCGCAAAGATCATGTTATGGCTGGTGCTAGTAATAGTTTTCGTTTCACTCATCCACGGGGCAGTGGCAAATTCGATGACTCTCCCGGATAGTTGTGCAAGATCTGCCTGGTTAGAAGGGCTGTGTGCAATCACTGCATCTGCTTTCTGCAGCGAAAGGAGTTCGAGCCGGCGGATGATCGCTGTTTGATCATCTTCTTTCACAATATTGTAGCGGCTTAGCTGGGTGAAAGTGCCATGACCAGTAACAACCACAGGGGGCAGATTTGCTGTTTTAAGAAAGATACCCATGCCCCCATAGTCGCTCACTTCGATAATGTCAATATCATAACTGTTGTGGTTGTACATCAACCAATCTTTCAGGGCTATCCCGGCGGCAATCCAGCCGGGTGCATCCAATCCGCCAGAAGCAAAGTAAGGAGCATACTGTGACCGTAAAGCCTGGTATCTTTCACGGAGCAGAACGATCTTAAAACCGTCTGTTGTCACCACTTCATCTTTATTTTCTTTGTTCTCATCAGCCATCAGCACAATCACTGTATGCCCTTCCTTTACAAGTAGTTTG
>JAEUVL010001041.1 GCA_016786965.1 Chitinophagaceae bacterium | reverse complement strand
AGTTATCCGGGTATTGAACATTCATTAAAAACAGCCCATGTGGAGGTACTGCAAAGCTTGCTCCCGTACAATCTCTCTCTTCGATAATAGCCTTAAAATCATCAAGGGAAATCGTTTGACGGCCTACTTTGAGCATCGTTGCAGTTAAGGCCCTGACCATTCCTCTCAGGAACCTGTTGGCCTTTACCTGGTAAATTAGCCCTTCGTTGGTTATTTCCCACTGGCTTTCAATTACCTGGCAGATAAAGGATTTAACCTGTGTATTTCGCTTGGAAAAGGAGGTGAAGTCTGTATATCGCTTTATTAATGAAGCAGCTGCCTGCATTGCTTCAATATCGAGCTTATAGGGGAAGTAGTAAGCTTTTTCTTTCAGAAATGGATCTTTATGGTGATAGATATAATAACAGTACTGGCGGCTAATGGCATCGAAACGGCAATGGGCCTCCTTCCCTACGGGCAACAGATGTTTAACTACTATATCAGCCGGCAGGATTGCATTCATTTTATAGAGGAACTGGCTTCTGTTCTTAATTCCAACCCAGTCTTCCACCGGGATTATGCTATCAAAATGGAAGTAATTCTGTAAGGCATGTACACCGGCATCTGTTCTGGATGAACCTGTTAGGCTTATACTTTCCTTTTCCGAAAGGCGTAGCAGTGTATTAATAGCCTTTTCAATTTCTGCCTGAATGGTATTGGCATTATGCTGCGTTTGGAATCCACTATACAGGGTGCCTTTGTAAGAAACTTCTAAAAAATACCGGGGCATGTGTAGAATTAATTACGGAGCATTGCCCTGAAGCGATTGACATAGTACTCATCCTTCAGTTCTGCCTGCAAAGTGCTGAAACTCTCTGGATCAGACACATGTGGATAGGCTGTGTCAAAGAATTTATACTTGCCTTCGTCAGTTAAGAACAGGGCCCCAAGATTTTTTACCTGGAAGGTTACATAGCATTTAACGGAGAATGCCTTTTTGGCTTCGCTGATCATTAAATCATCTGACTCTGCTGCTGCCATAACTTTGCGCAGCTTAAAGAAATCATCCTGCGTAGCTACCTCGACACATTTTGTTTTAGAATCCATTTCCTGCACAACTTGTGCAGAAGGAGTTTGGGATTCGGTAACTAAGGTTTTTGTGTCCGGTGCTTTTTCTTCCACCTTCACTATTTCCACAGGTATATCCAGCATTTTCTTTTCTTCCCTCGGAGATTCCGTTTGAGCTATCTGGGCGACTGGCTTTGGGTTAGGTATCAATAAGCGGATTGTATCATTCGCTCCGCTGACATAACTGTCAATGAACACTAGTCCGAAACCTTCGGTGGTAGAACTTTCAGATCTTTTTTTAACTGAAGATGGTTTATACTCTTCTGCTGCCACAGTCTTTATCTCTTCTGTTATGATGGCAGGTTCTTCTT
>JAEUVL010001034.1 GCA_016786965.1 Chitinophagaceae bacterium | reverse complement strand
TTGTTTGCCTTCTTCATCCAGTGCTTTCCAGATATCATCATACACATCACCCACTGCCACCCGGCGGCGTACCCATACACCGATCTTATTCAGTTCCTGGGCAATAAAAGCGCTGTTGGTATCAATGGTTTGTCCGATCAGTAGTTCATCACCGATGGTGATGACAGAGGCATTGATTTGTTTTATTTTCATGCTAATTAAAGGCCAGTGCCTTCATAGATTAAATCAAGAGAAAATGTATAGTTGATTGCAACAATCGTAATATGAGATTGTTCATCCGTTATGGTTTCCATTATCCAGGAGTTATCGGACTGCTTTCTGGCAATATGAATAAATCTTTTGAGAGAATCGATCATAATATATTCTTTCAGCGAAGGTATTTGCTGGTAGAAGAAGAATTTGCGGCCTTTATCAATACTCCTGGTGGAAGGTGAAAGTATCTCAAAAATTACCACCGGATTTAACAGGGTGTCAAATTTGTCATCTTCTAACAGGGGATCCCCGCAAACGATCAGCGCATCGGGATACATATAAGTATCATGTGTGGGGGTGCTTACCCGCATATTGCCGGGTAATACCTGGCAATCCTTTCCTTTCAGAAAAGAGCCGATATTGCTCAGGAGGTTTCTGTCAATTATATTGTGTTTCAGGCTGGCACCTGACATAGCCAGGACCTGTCCATGATAGTATTCGTTTTTATATTCCGCAGTTCTTTCTTTCTCCAGGTACTCCTCCGGAGAAATATAATTATACTTCGGCGCCGGTTCTTTAACTTCATTTTCCATCTTTCAAATTTAATTCTTTTTAGTTTTAAGGCATAATTGTTTCACCAATGAAGAGAGCCATTTTAGTGATCACTTCCAGTTTATTAATTGCTGCAGGGTACGGCCAGACAGTTACTCAAAACCTGCAAAAGGCCTATCAGCAATTTGAGAGTGACGGGCAATTGAAACATGCAATGAGTTCATTGTATGTGATTGATGCCAAAACCGGCCAGGTGGTGTTTGATAAGAATTCGCAGGTAGGTTTAGCTCCCGCTTCCACACAAAAGATCATTACGAGTGTTACGGCTTTTGAATTATTGGGAAAAGATTTCAGGTATAAAACCCGGCTTGGTTACCAGGGTGCTGTTTCCGGAAGAAAGCTTAACAGCCGCATTTTTG
>JAEUVL010000970.1 GCA_016786965.1 Chitinophagaceae bacterium | reverse complement strand
AGCCTGTTTAGGTTTTAATTCCCGGGTATTTAAATAATCACTCACAATATCATTAGCATTGCAGGCGGCAATAAAATGTTTGACCGGCAAGCCTGACTGCATGGCCAGGATTCCAGCACAGATATTTCCAAAATTGCCACTTGGAACTGAAATGACCGGTGGATCGTTTTTATCTGCCCATTGTTTATACGCAAAGAAATAATAGAATTGTTGTGGCAGCCACCTGGCCACATTAATGGAATTAGCGGAGGTAAGAAACAGTTGCTTATTAATATCTGTATCCGCAAAAGCTGTTTTCACCATCGACTGGCAATCGTCAAAAGTCCCCTGCACTTCCAGTGCATGGATATTTTTTCCCAAAGTGGTGAGTTGTTTTTCCTGTACCGGGCTTACTTTACCGGAAGGATATAGTATGACCACCTCCACTCCTTCCACTTCATAAAAACCATTAGCCACTGCGCCGCCGGTATCACCGGAAGTAGCAACAAGTACTGTCACTTTCCTGGTATCTCCTTTTACAAAATGGCCCAGGCACCTGCTCATGAACCGGGCACCAATATCTTTAAACGCCAGCGTGGGGCCATGAAATAATTCCAACGCGGAAATACCGGGTGAAACCGGGACCAACGGTGTTGGGAAGTTCACAGTTTCTTTAACTATCTGAAAAAGCAGATCATCGGAAATGGTATTCCCCACATATGGTTTAATGACCCTGAATGCGATCTCTTCGTTTGAAAGGGTTTCAATTGATTCAACCAGGCTTTTTTCAACCTGCGGGACCGTTTCAGGAAAATACAATCCTTTATCCGGCGCCTGCCCTTTGATGGTGGCTTCTTTAAAATCTACAAGCGACGATAACCTGTTTGTACTGAAATATTTCACGAAAAATTGAATATTAATTATTAAAAATTGGACCTTTTATGCTACCACTTCAACCCCTTTCCTGTTAATGGTGGTTACGTATGTATTGTAGTCAATTCCGATCTTATCATACACTTCTTTCATTACCTTTTCTACCTGCCTGGCAGTTGCTTCTTCCTTACTCAGCATAAAAATGGAGGGCCCAGAACCGGAGATACCACCTCCTAAAGCACCCGCCCCTTTACATTTTTCTTTTACTTCATGAAAACCAGGTATAAGAATACTGCGGACAGGCTCAATGATCACATCTTCCAGCGAACGTCCGATCAGTTCGTAATCATTTTTCATAAAGCCGGCTATTAGCCCGGCTATATTGCCCCACTGCTTAATAGCATCTTTTAATAAAACCTGTTGCCGCAAAATTTGCCTGGCATCAGAGGTTCTTACTTCTATCTGCGGATGTACTACTGTAACAAACATATCCGGCGACGGAACCGAGATAATATCCAGCGGATGAATAGACCGTATCAAACTAACACCTCCCAAAATACAAGGTGCAATATTGTCCGCATGTTTTACTCCTGAAGCAAGCTTCTCCCCATTCATTGCAAACTGCACCACTTCATCGCTGGAAAAAATATTACCCAGCAAATGATTCGCTGCAACTGCCGCTCCGGCTGCACTGGCAGCACTGGAACCAATACCACTGCCCGGTTTGATATGCTTTTCTATCACTACTTCAAAGCCAATGGTATTATTCATTCTTTCCATTACCGACAGCAAAACCACACCGGCCACATTCTTCTCCGCTTCTGTTGGCAAATTAAAGTTGTCCTTGTTTCGGATAATGACCTTTGGTTCGTTGAGTAAGGTCAGTTCCATCACATCATATGGCTCGCTTAATGCCAAACCGAGTATGTCAAACCCGCAAACAAGATTCGCTACAGTTCCGGGAGATTTTACCTTAACACTATTCATTTCTGGTAACTCTTTTTGATTTTCAAATTTCAATTCTTAATTGCTTCCAAAGATCACCGGCTACTTACTCGCCCTGATAATATCTGCAAACACCCCGCTTGCAGTTACCTCTGCACCTGCGCCGGCCCCTTTTACTACCAGTGGCTGTTCTTTATACCTGTCTGTGTAAAACAACACCACATTGTCCTTGCCGTACAGGTGATAAAGATCATGTTTAGGATCGATGTGCTGTAAGCCGACAGACGCCTTGCCATTATCGAAAGAAGCAACAAACTTCAGCTTACATCCTGCTGCGGTGGCTTTATCCAATAGTTGTTTGAAATGGGTTTCTTCTTTTGCCATTTCCCTATAAAAATCATCCACTGTTCCCTGCATACAGGCAGCCGGCATAAATGAATTGTTCAAAATATCATCCATCTCAATTTTATGCCCTGCTTCTCTTGCCAGTATCATTATTTTGCGCATGACATCAGTGCCGCCAAGATCAAGCCGTGGGTCTGGCTCAGTATAACCTTCTTCCTGGGCCTGCTTTACCACATCAGCAAAAAGGCGGCTGCCATCATAATTATTGAATACAAAATTCAAAGTTCCGCTTAGCACAGCTTGTATCTGGTGTACCCTGTCGCCGCTATGCACCAGGTCATTCAATGTAGCAATGACCGGGAGTCCGGCTCCCACATTGGTTTCAAATAAGAACTGGCTGTTGAATTCCCTTGACAGGTCCTTCAGTTTTTTATAATTACTGTAGGCTGAAGAAGCAGCTACCTTGTTACACGCCACTACAGAAATGCTTTTTTGCAATAACTGATCATACACACCGGCTACTTTATCATTGGCAGTTATATCCACAAAAATAGAGTTACGCAGGTTGCGGCTTACGATCTCATCTATAAAGCCCTGCAAGCTGGCTATTTCTCCTGCATCCAATTTTTCTTTCCAATGGCCCAGGTCTATTCCTTCTTCGTCTATGCGCATTTTGCGGCTATTGCTAAGCCCCACCACTCTTACCTGTAAATTCATTTGTTGCTGCAAAAAATCCAGTTGTTGCTTTAACTGACCGAGCAACTTTGCTCCTACATTTCCGGTACCGGTAATAAAGAGATTGACCTGCTTATATGTTGTTTCGAAAAATTCTTCATGCAATACGTTGATAGCTTTGCGCACATCTTTTGTAGCGATCACGGCGGAGATATTTTTTTCAGAAGACCCCTGTGCAATGGCCCGGATGTTCACTCCATTGCGCCCCATAGCGCTGAACATGCGTCCGCTGATGCCGGTGTGGTTTTTCATGCTTTCGCCCACCAGTGCGACAATGGACAATCCTGCTTCTATGATAAGCGGCTCCACTTTTTGCAGGGCGATCTCATTGGCAAATGCTGCGTCCACTGCCTGTTTGGCATTTTCTGCTGAACCTGCATCAATACCCACGCAAATGGAATGTTCAGAAGAGCTCTGGGTAATTAAGATCACATTTATCTTTTCACTGCTAAGCGCTTCGAACAGGCGCTTTGAAAAACCAGGGATACCGATCATACCGCTTCCTTCGAGACTGATAAGCGCAATAGTATTGATACTGGATATACCTCTTACAATATCACCTTCCCCTTTTGCCACCGACTCGATCACCGTTCCTTTATCCTGAGGGGCAAAGGTGTTTTTTATCCAAACCGGTATGCTTTTACTCATGACGGGCTGTATGGTAGGCGGATAAATAACTTTGGCACCAAAATGTGATAACTCCATCGCTTCCTGGTAAGAAATGGCGGGAATGATACGGGCATTGCTGGTCAGCCGGGGATCGGCTGTCATCATACCACTTACATCCGTCCATATTTCTAATACAGAAGCATTCATAGCCGATGCAATGATGGCGGCCGTATAATCAGATCCGCCCCTGCCAAGAGTAGTGGTAATACCATTTTTATCTGCTGCAATAAAACCGGGAATTATAAATAGAGACGCAGCTGTGCCGGAAAAATAATCGCTGATCGTTTTATCAGTTTGTATAAAATCGACTTCAGCTGCTGTGAATGAGGAATTCGTAGTGATGAGTTCCCGGGCATCTTTACCAATGGCATCAAATCCATCTGATCTGAACTTTGCTGTAATGATCTGTGAAGAAAGCCATTCTCCATAACTACCGATCCTGTCTTTTGAACGGGGTGTCAGCTCTCTCAATAAATAAATCCCATTGCAGATATCTTCTATTTCATTGCAGGCTTTTTTCACCAGGCTTAATAACTGGCTTTGGTTAGCTACTGGTATCAGTTGCTTCACCGCTTCAATATGGCGTTGTTCTATGATGTTGAGCTTTTCTTTGTACAACTCATCCCCGGCCGCGGCCAATGTGGCAGCATTAAGCAGCAGGTCCGTTACCCCGCCAAGTGCCGATACCACCACTATCGTTTTGCCTGTCTTGATTTTATCTTTTACTATTGTCACTACCTTATTTATGTTATCCGCATTGGCCACCGATGTGCCGCCGAACTTTAAAACCTGCATGTCTTCTTATTTGATTGATTAAAAGATTAATGATAACAGAAAACTTTCGTCTTCTAACAGCAATATGCCCGATTGGTG
>JAEUVL010000951.1 GCA_016786965.1 Chitinophagaceae bacterium | reverse complement strand
TATCGGAACCGTTACACCCGCAGCCAAGCTCGACGTAAAAGCAAACAGCAGTTATGTTGGCCAGTTCAATGGCCTGGCACCTATGTATATGGGTATTTTTGAAAATGATATTTACCGGGGTTACTGGGGTTCTTATTCTGGTGCAGCCGAGGATGTGGATTTTGGTACCGGTTCAGGTACTACAGGTAAATTACATTTTACCATACAAGCCAACCCGAGAATGACTATTGATAATGCCGGCAGGGTAGGTGTTGGTACTACTACCCCCAACCACTTGTTTCATGTAAACGGCGGCGACTTGTTTGTTCAATCCAGTTCCGGCCTCATACGTTTTGGCTATAATGGAAGCAACGAATGGCAGCTTGCCACCACTGGTGGCGGCGCTGATCTGCGCTGGTACACCACCCCCGATGGCGGTACCACCATCACTCCACGACACTATTTCTCGCAAAATGGTAATGTGGGCCTAGGCGGTTTTTCTGGTCCTGGAACACCATTAGGCAGACTTGATGTGTTGGGAAGTGGTACCACTTCCAGCACCAATACCTTTTTGCTTCGCAATAGCATTGGCGATACGCTGCTTCGTATGCGGGATGATGGCCGTATGGGTATCGGTTACAATGGAACTTCTTATGGTCGTACATTGAATATGGGCGGTACGGGTATCAATTTTTACACAGCCAATGAAGTCGCATTTGGCGGAGCTATTTTCCCTACAGACACTTCACTGGTTATATGGAGCAACAGTTCCGTTAATAATTACCTGGTATTTCAGCCATCCTGGGGCAATACAGGTATCGGTACTTATACTCCCAACGCAAAATTACATTTGAACGGTGTACAGCTTATCGGCAGTAACAGTGCCGTTCCGGCAACCGGGTATCAGCTCAGCGTGGATGGTAAGATAATAGCCGAAGAAGTAAAAGTACAGTTAAGCACCAGCTGGCCCGACTATGTATTTGCTGACGATTACAGGCTGATGCCAATTGAAGAACTCGAGAAAAGCATTCGTCAAAACAAGCATTTGCCAAACATACCTTCCGCAGCAGAAGTAACAGCCGAGAAAGGCATTGTACTGGGAGAGATGAACCGCAAGCTGCTGGAGAAAGTGGAAGAACTTACACTGTATATCATACAATTGAAAAAAGAGAACAATTCCCTGGAACAACGACTGAATACAATTGAAACCAAACTGGCCGGTAACAAGTAAGCAACGCCACACGGTGTATTTACTTGGTTACTGAGCTGTACAGGCAGTCAAGGCTGCACTATAGTTTAGTTGCTTATTCTTAATGTAAAACGATTCCGGGAAATGATTCCAAGGATAAAGATACATGCTGCTGCAAAGGCAATGATCGCCCTGCTGTTATTTACCGTAACAGCGATGCGCACTTTTGGTCAGAGCCATCATGATATAATCAGGTCAGCACCTGTAGATGCCACTTTTGTACAGGTGGCAGAACAGGTTGATCAATTCTTTCGCAACAATCCCGATGTAAAAGGACAAAAACAATGGGAACGCTGGAAATGGTATGCAGAGCGTCATTTAGATGCGGACGGTAAAGTGGCCAACATTACCGAACGCACCATGAACGCCCTGCAGCAATTAAATATCAGCACCACCCAGTTTGGCCCGCTGGAAAGCACCGGCGGTAATACTGCCCGGCTCAATGGAGACTGGAACCCCGTTGGCCCTGTAGCCATAGCTGCACCGGCTCAAAACTATTTAGGCCGTGTCAACTGCGTGGCTTTTCATCCCAGTAGTTCAAATACCATTTTTGCAGGTACACCCGGTGGAGGATTGTGGAAGTCTACTAACAATGGTACTTCATGGGTGCCGCTCACAGATGGCTTACCATCAAGTGGCATATCTGGAATAGCAATACACCCTTCCAATGCCAATATCATGTATGTGCTCACCGGCGATGGCAATGGAGGAAATCAATGGGGCTACTATGTAAAAGAAAGAGGATGCGGTGTATATAAAAGCACTGATGGAGGCACCACCTGGTTTACCACCGGCCTTAGTTGGCTTCAAAGTGATACCAGGTACGGTTACAAACTCATCATCAATCCCTCAAACCCCAATATATTACTCGCTGCTACCAGCAATGGTATTTACCGCACCACTGATGCCGGCGATAACTGGACACAGGAAATAACCGGTGAATACCAGGACATTGAATTTAAAGCCAACGATCCAACCCGGATCTGCGCCACCCGCTGGGGTTTTGCC
>JAEUVL010000949.1 GCA_016786965.1 Chitinophagaceae bacterium | reverse complement strand
CAGATACAGAACAGCGCTGGTTCTTACTCCGGGTCACCAACTTCGCAGGAAATGAACCCAAAGTTGTGCTGGTACATATCAATATTACTGAAAGAAAAAAAGCTGAAGAAGCGCTGGAACAAAGCAATAAAAGATATGAGCTGGTAGCAAAGACCACCAGTGATATGATATGGGATTGGGACCTCATCACGGGCAAAGTGTACAGAAGTAAAGAGGGATGGGAAGAGATATTTAAAGAAAATGGAGATAAAGAGAGGGGTACGGAAGAAGATTGGGAATTAAAAATACATCCGGACGACAGAGAACGGATAAACCTGATAAAGCAGGAAGTATTTCATTCAAAGGGTAGAGACTTTTTCGAGATAGAATGCCGCGTACTTAGAGGGGATGGAACTTATGCACACATTCATGATAAAGGATACATCATCCGAAACGAAGAAGGTAAAGCAATCAGGCTCGTCGGAGCCTCTTCAGACATTACCCAAAAAAAATTGGCCGAAGAAGAATTAAGATCATCAGAAGAACGGTACCGGCATCTGTTCAACAATAATCCGCAGAGTATTTTTATATGGGATGCAGATGATTATAAAATACTCGAAGTAAATGATACGGCGGTGCAGGAGTATGGTTATCAAAGGGAAGAATTTGTACAATTAACAACATTGGACCTGAGGCCGCCTCAAGAGTTTGAGAGATTCAAAGCATTTGCAAAGCAAATGAGTCAAGAACCGGCAAAAAACAGGGGCGTTTGGCGACATCTTAATAAAGCAGGAGAAGAGATGTTTATGAGTATTGTATCTGACCAGATCGCCTACAGAAATAAAACAGCCATATTGGCGATAGCAGATAATGTGACAGAGAAAATAAAGTTACAATCAAAACTGGAGAGTGAGCGGGAGTTAAAGGAGCAGGAAATAAATGAGGCCGCTCTGTTGGCCCAGGAAAATGAACGCCAGGAAATAGGCCGGGAATTGCATGATCATATCAACCAGTTACTCGCTACCTCAAGACTTTATCTGGGAATGCTAAAAAAGGAAAAAGGCAGTTCGCCATTAATGGACGAAACAGATAATCTTATCTGCTCTGCCATTACCGATATAAGGTCTTTATCACATTCACTCATCGCCCCCGCAATTAGTGAGTCAGCACTGGAAGCTATAATGAATGACATAATAGAGAGGATCGCCGCAACCACAGAAATAACAATTCAGAAAAATTTCTCCGGCTTTAACGAGAACAGTATAACCGATAAGTTAAAACTGGCAATTTACCGGATAGCACAGGAGCAGTTTAATAATATTATTAAGCATGCAGGAGCAAAGAATGTTTATCTGGGCTTGCAGGAAGAACGCAATGGGATTCAGCTTATCATTAAAGATGACGGTGTGGGGTTTGATATTAAACAAAGATCTGCCGGTGTGGGATTACTGAATATCAGGACACGGGCATCCTTGTTCAACGGAGAAGTAAGTATTCTTTCCTCCCCTGGAAATGGATGTGAGCTAAATATTTTTTTCCCGGTTTCTAATAATTAAAAACAAGCAATCATGAGTATTACTAACGAGAAAATTACCATCATGCTGGCAGATGACCACGCATTGATTAGACAAGCCTGGAGCTTTATGCTTAATGCTGACAAACGCTTTAAAGTAATAGCACAATGCTCCAATGGTGAAGAAGCTATTGAAAAAGCCAGGTTGCATCACCCTGATATTATTGTCATCGATATCAATATGCCCGGAATAACCGGAGTAGAGGCAGTAAAGGAAATAAAAAAAGTGTCGCCGCGGTCAAGAATACTGGCTGCTTCACAACACGTTCACCAGGGGTATGTGTCGGCAATGATAGCTGCAGGAGCAAATGGCTACCTCACAAAGACCTCAGAAATGGAAGAGATGTTTACAGCCATACTCGAAATAAATGATGGCGGGCAATATATCTGCAGGGAAATAAAAGACAAACTGGCAACACGATTCCTCTACAATGAAGAAGAAGAAGCAGCAGAAGCAAAATTAAGCCAGCGGGAGATAGTTATTATTGACCTGATACGCAAAGGGGTTTCGTCAAAACAAATGGCAGAATCATTGTGTATCAGCCAAAAGACAGTGGAGGTGCATCGCTATAATATTTTAAAGAAACTGAACCTCAAAAACTCCCCCGCCTTGGTGAATTTTATCAATGAGAACCCTCATATGCTTTGGTCCAAGGTGGCGATTTGAAAAATAAATATACAATAACCGTATCCTGTCCGGCCACTCCCCTTATGGAGTGGCCGTTGTTTTATGGCTTCAGAGGAGCCATCTTCAATACTTCTACAGCAAACTTTTCACACTCTAGTTGTACTGTCTTTACATCTTTGGATTTGATAGGTGAACCCAGCACATGGTTGCCCGCATTGGGAATGGGTACCTGCCTTTTTACATTTTCGGCGGTGCCCAATTGGGTAAACATTCTTTTCATGGCCGACACTTTTACTACCTCGTCCTGGTGTTCCTCATCCTTAAAATAATATAGCAACAAAACTGGCTGCGTTACTTTCTTAAAAGTAGATTCCTTCATTGTGCTTTCCAGCAGCTCTTCTAATTGTACCAGCGACCCTGTCACATAGCGGTTATTCCAGTATTGTGCATATACGGCGGTTGTATCGTCAGCCGTACGGTGCTTGCCCGTTACCAAATGAGCAATTTGCAGGCCCCAGTGATTGTTCAACAGCCAGGCATTAGGGTCATTGATGGCAATATTCGGAGAAAGAAGGATCAAACCAGCGATCTCAGGGTATTCCGCTGCCAGTTTCAGGGCCAGTGTCCCCCCGGTCGAAGTGGACATCAGGATCACTTTTTTTCCCAGCTTTTTTCCGATGGCATATGCCTCTTTAGCAGAGTTCCATACACCTTCAGCAGTAAAATTTCCAAGAGGCTCCGTCGTGTCCACACCATGCGCATCCAGGCGGCTGAGGTATAAATTACATCCAAATCTGCTGGCGAAATCTTTATGCACAGGGTCGCCTTCCTCCTGGCTGGCCGAAAACCCATGCAGGTATACTACGGCATATTCCGTCGGTTGTTTCAGTGAATCATTTATCCAGAGGATACGGGCTTCATTGTCTGGCTTCAGTTTGTGCTTGGCCTCATTGTCACTGATATATTGTTCTAAGGCTGCCGGCTCAGCAGGTACCGCAGGCAGGCTGCTTGAGTATTTTGGAGTAGCCGGACGGGGGCCTAAGAAATACACAACAATCAGTACTAAAAGGATGATGCCGAGCCATTTAAGGAATTTCATACACCAGGTTTTCATAAAACTACATTAAATCCCTGTTTATTGCAGGTTAAGCCTCCATTAAATAGCTGATTCGTTTGCTCCCCCGGCTTAATTAGCGTACCTTTGCCGCCCGGAAAAGAGAAGAAGAGATAAAGGGGAAGGGTTGATAAGTTACAGGCCTGAGCATGAATAAGTTGACAAACGTTGTTAGTCACAGAATAAGCTTAATTCATTTGTATGGCTTATCAAAGCTTCGAGGACCTGGAAGTTTGGAAAAAAGCAAGAGAGTTGAAGATGGAAATTTCCCGGCTTGTTAAAACTTTTCCTGCGGAAGAAAAGTATCGGTTGGTCGATCAATTGATCAGGAGTTCCCGTTCGATCAATACACAAATCGCAGAAGGCCACGGCAGAAAAACCTGGCCAGACAGATTGAGGTTTAGTGTGATTGGAAGAGGTTCCTTAAGTGAAACACTTAATCACCTGATTGATGCTTTTGATGAAGGATTAATTAACCAGGAACAATTAAATCATTTAAGAATTAAAATAATAGAGGTTGAAAAGTTATTAAACGGGTATATCAGTTTTTTAGAAAAGAGATCAAAAGAGTTATAAACCCGTTAACCAATAACCCTTCAACTTGTTAACTACACAAGATGGAAATAAGAAACATAGCAATTATTGCACACGTTGACCACGGTAAAACTACCCTCGTTGATAAAATATTACATGCCACCAAGGTTTTCCGCGACAACCAGGAAACTGGTGAGCTGATCATGGACAGCAATGACCTCGAAAGAGAGCGGGGCATCACTATTTTTAGTAAGAACGCCTCAGTGGTATATAAAGACGTGAAGATCAATGTAATCGACACCCCCGGTCACGCCGATTTCGGCGGAGAGGTGGAAAGAGTATTAAAAATGGCAGATGGCGTTTGCCTGCTGGTCGATGCGTTTGAAGGTCCTATGCCCCAAACACGGTTTGTACTGCAAAAGGCCCTCCAACTGAACCTGAAGCCCATCGTTATCATTAATAAAGTAGATAAAGAGAATTGCCGCCCGGATGAAGTGCACGACGCTGTTTTCGAGCTATTCTTCAACCTGGATGCTACCGAAGCCCAGCTCGATTTCCCAACCTTCTACGGGTCAGGAAAAAATGGCTGGTTCAATGATTCATTGACACAGATAGACAACATCAATCCATTGCTGGATGGTATCGTAAAATATGTACCACCGCCAAAAGTGAACGAAGGCCCCGTGCAGATGCAGATCACCTCTCTCGACTACTCTTCCTTCCTGGGCCGTATCGCAGTAGGAAAAGTAAGCCGTGGTGTATTAAAAGAAGGACAAAACGTAGTGCTGATGCAGGCGGATGGCTCTGTGAAGAAAACAAAAGTAAGAGAGCTCTATGTGTTTGAAGGAATGGGCAAGAAAAAAGTAACAGAAGTAATAGCAGGAGATCTTTGTGCCGTGGTCGGTATCGAAGATTTCAATATCGGTGATACCATCTCCGATGCAGAAGTACAGGAAGCATTGCCCGTAATAAGTGTGGATGAACCAACAATGAACATGCTGTTCTCGGTTAATAATTCTCCTTTCTTTGGTAAAGATGGAAAATTCGTTACCTCCAGGCACCTGAGAGACCGCCTGATGAAAGAAACAGAAAAAAATCTCGCCCTGCGGGTAGAAGACAGTGAAGAAGGAGATAGCATGGTCGTTTACGGTCGTGGTATCCTGCACCTGGGAATTTTGATAGAGACCATGCGCCGCGAAGGATATGAGTTAACAGTAGGCCAGCCACAGGTCATCGTAAAAGAGATCAATGGCAAGAAATGCGAGCCTTACGAGGTACTCGTGGTGGATGTGCCGCAGGAATTTGCCAGTAAGGTAATTGACCTGGTAAGCCGCCGCAAAGGTGAAATGCTCATCATGGAGACCAAAGGCGAAATGCAGCATTTGGAATTTGAAATACCTTCCAGAGGATTGATAGGCTTGCGTACACAAATGCTTACCGCCACTACCGGCGAAGCAGTAATGGCACACCGCTTTAGCGAATACAAACCCTGGAAAGGACCGATCCCCGGAAGAAATAACGGAGTCCTCATTTCCAAAAGCACAGAAAAAACAACTGGCTACTCCATTGATAAACTGCAGGACAGGGGTACCTTCTTTGTAGATCCGGGAGAAGAAGTGTATACCGGACAGATCATCGCCGAGAATATAAAACCAGGCGACCTCGTGGTAAATGCCACAGAAGGAAAGAAACTGACCAACCACCGTGCCAGCGGAAGCGATGATGCCACAAAGATCGCCCCCAAAACCCTGATGACACTCGAAGAATGTATGGAATACATACAGCAGGATGAGTGCATTGAGGTAACGCCGAATTTCATCCGTATGCGCAAAGTGATACTGAACGAAGACGAAAGAAAGAAAGTGCAGAAGAAGATGGAAGCAGAAGCAGTGTAAGAGCAGGATATAAGAAACTAAAGGGTTTAAAAGTAAATAGCAAAGCACTCCGTTCCATTTGGGGCGGAGTGTTTGTTTTTATAGAAGTCTGGCCTGCATTAACAGTATATTGTTTTTACATTTGTAAACATGCCCCCAACGGTACAGGATATAAACGATCTTCTTCAGCAATACTTCGACAAAGTACTGGTGCTCACCGTTCCCCGCTTTAAAGACAGGCAGGAAAAAATAACACAGCGCCTGGCAGGTATCACATTTGAGTTTTTTTATGGAGTAGATAAGAATGAACTCGATACTGACTTTATCAGCCTCAATTATATCTATGATAAAAAACTGTCCCTGTCAGTGCGGCAGCAGTTCAAAGAAATGAATACCGGCGAAATAGCCTGCGCACTTTCCCACCGCAAGATATACCAGGCCATCCTGGATAATAACTGGCAGCGGGTATTGATACTGGAAGATGATGTAATACCCGATCTCAACACACTGCCGCTGCTCTTTGATGCAGTAAAAGAACTGCCGCCCTCCTGGGAACTATTCTACCTCGGCTACCTGAAGAATGAAAAAATAACCACCGGCTCACTCATCAAACAGGCCTGGTACAAAATATTACGCTTCCTGGGATTAAGCAACCTTTCATATCAGCAGATCAGCAACCTGGCGCCAAAGCCATTCAGCCATTCGCTGATGAAAGCCGGCTTTCATGATTGCACCCATGCCTATGCAGTAAGCAATGCCGGGGCAAAAAAACTGCTCAATGCTTCAACACCGGTAAGGCACCGGGCAGATAATCTGTTGTCCGCATTGGTACTCAGCAATACCATAGAGGCATATGCCAGCAGATCATTCCTGTTCAACCAGGAAATATTTGTGAACCAGTCAGACCAGTCACATGTGCGGGAACCTCAAAAACTCTCCGTATCATGATACCCAATATCCTCCACTTTGTATTTGGTATGGCGCCTGATTTTGGCGGCAAGCCCTTCTCCCTTGTACATTATTTGTCCGTACGCTCAGCCGTAGAAGTAAACAAACCAGCAGCAGCTTACTTTCATTATCAATATGAACCAACCGGGGAGTGGTGGGAAAAAGCAAAGCCTTTACTTACATTAAATAAAATAGAAGCTCCCGCCAGCATCATGGGCAATCAACTGTACCACGTAGCACACAAAGCAGATGTGGTCAGGCTCAGGGCATTAAAAGAAACCGGCGGCATTTATATGGACCTCGATACCATCAGTGTAAAACCATTAACAAAGCTGCTCACACATTCATTTGCCATCGGCCAGGAACTTAAAACCGCTTACGTACCCAAAAACTTCAGGCAGCGGTTAAAATTTAACCTCCGCAAAAAACTGGGTTTGATAAAAGGTACTACAACAGCAACCGGTCTTTGCAATGCAGTATTACTGTCAGAACCCAACAGCGATTTTGTGAACCGCTGGCTCGAAGAATACAAAAGCTTTCGCTCCACCGGGCGGGATAAATACTGGAATGAACATTCAGTACAGGTGCCGCTCAGGCTGGCTGGTCAATACCCGGAAACAATAACCCGGCTAAGCCCCTATGCATTTCATTATCCATTATATGATGAAGCAGGACTGAAAGCAATGTTTGAAACAGTGACCATTTTTCCCGAAGCGTACCTTCATCACCTCTGGGAATCATTCTCATGGAAATATATGTCCGCATTAACGGTCGCGGAAATAAAAACTAAAGACACTACCTATAACCTGATTGCCCGCCGTTTTTTATAAAACAAGAAAAATGAAAGTTGGTTTCGCCGCAAGATGGAGTCCGCTGGACAAAAGATCATGGTCAGGCACCAGCTATTATTCTTACCAGGAAATAAAAAAGCACAACGAAGTGGAGATCTTCCATTTCAAATGGCCCTGGTACTTGCGGGAATGGCTCACCACACAAAAAAGCCTCAACCGGAAATGCTTCAAAAAGAAAACGGCAGTAGAATTTCTCAACGCATACGCCAGGTATTTCAGCCGGCAATTAGAAAAGGAATTGAAGAAAAGACCCGTAGATGTATTATTTGTTTCCGCTTCTTCCCAACTCATTGCGTACATAAAAACAGATATTCCCATCATTTATATGACGGATGCCACCTTTCAGCAGATACAGGGATACTATCCCTACTTCAGCAACCTGGCAAAATACAACGTAAAGCAGGGAATAGCACTCGATAAAAGTGCTTTTCAAAACGCAGCACATTGCATGCTCGCATCAGAGTGGAACAAACGATCAGCAATAGAAGACTACGGCATAGCAGAAGAAAAGATATCAGTCCTTCCCCTCGGTGCCAATATGGATAAGCTGCCACAGGCAAACGAACTCTTTATCAAAACAACAGGCCAGCCCAGTCTCTTATTCCTCGGCGTGGAGTGGGACAGAAAAGGCGGAGACATTGCCCTCGAAGCTTTCCGCATATTGCGCAGCAAAGGCATACAGGCACAGCTCCGTATCATCGGCTGTGTGCCGCCGCATGATCTTAGTGCAGAAAAAGATATAACCGTCATTCCCTTCTTAGACAAGAATAAAGAAGAAGACCTTCAGCAACTGCACCAGGTGTTTTTAGAAACAGACATTCTCTTGTTGCCCACCCGGGCAGAATGTGCCGGGGTGGTGTTTTGCGAAGCATCAGCCTATGGTATTCCCTCCATTACGACAGATACAGGCGGTGTAAGCACTTATGTAAAAGAAGGAGTGAACGGCTATGCATTACCACTCGCAGCCGGGGCGCAGGAGTATGCACAGCTGCTCGAAGAACTGCTCAGCAGCGATAACCGGTTGAATGAATTGAAGACCACCAGCCGCAAACATTATCAAGAACAACTGAATTGGGAACAATGGGGCAAAAGATTTCAGCAACTGGCAGAAAAGCTCTCCCCAAACCAACACTGAGTTTCCGCCTTCCACCCTTGCGTCTTAGCGAGAAAAAATGTATTCTTCAGTGCCTTTGCGCCCTTGCGTCTTAGCGAGATAAACTGTATTCTTCAGTGCCTTAGTGTCTCAGTGGCAAATCGGTATTCCCATTGCTCAGCAATCCCTTTGCACCCCCTCTCAAATGCGGCGAAGCCCCATTAAACACTAACTCCCCGAAAACAAAAACCAGCTTACCTTTGCCGAAACATCGCAACAATGAAAAAGTGGGGTCTCATTGTACTATTCATCATTCAATATTCACTGCTCACAACAGACGCAGCAGCACAATGTTCCATCTGTACCAAGACAGCCCAGCAACTCGGCGAAAAACCCGCCAAAGGAATGAACAGTGGAATACTCTACCTCGCATTTGCACCATTTGCCCTCGTCGGCTTTATC
>JAEUVL010000897.1 GCA_016786965.1 Chitinophagaceae bacterium | reverse complement strand
GAAAAGATGTGAATTAAACAGTTAAAGTTCCTATATTTGCCCTCCCAATTTAAAGAGCCCGGGTGGCGAAATTGGTAGACGCACTGTCTTCAGGTGGCAGCGTTCGAAAGGATGTGCTGGTTCGAATCCAGTCCCGGGCACAAAGCCTTCCATACAGAATATGGGAGGCTTTTTTATTGATGGATGACAGAGAACCCCTTGCAAACGGTTACTGGGAATAAATAGCTTACACCACCATCAGCCCACACCCACGCATATCGCTCCCGTCTATACGGCCGAGTACTTCGAAGCTGCCATCGGGATATAGCTTACCAACATCGTCCGTAGCAATAAACGAACAGGAATAAATATTAGCCAGATCGATCACATTGATCACACCAGAACCAAATGATCTTACTTGAAGCGGATCTTCATCATCCCGCAGCAATACTTTCATCCAGGGGGGACAATGAAAAACTCCTTCGCCTTTTGAATAAGCCTGCGATAGCATTTCCGTCATCCCGTATTCGGAATGAATGGGCGCAGGGCCAAAAGATAATTGTATAGCGGCATGCACTTCAGGTCGTACCATTTCTTTCCTGCGACCTTTCATGCCACCGGTCTCCATCAGGATGGTATACTTCAATGGCAGACGATATTTTTCTGCAAAATCGAGCAGGGCAAAGGTTACACCGATCACCAATGTTGGTTGTTGTTGTGCTTCCAGTATTGTAAGTATGTCAAATAATTTGTCGTATTCGTACAGGTAAAAGCCACTTTCCGGGTGCCTGCTGCGCTGTATCAGCCGGTCTGTCATATACACTAAAGAAGAGCCTGACCGTTCAAGATAGGAAGGCAGCAGGCCAATGATACACCAATCTGTTACAGGGCCATAGACTGCTTCAAATCCCCTGGTAAAACTTTCCTCGTATAAGCCGGTACTTTTTACATAGTGGAGACTGTTCACCATACCTGTTGTACCGCTGCTTTCAAATACTTTCTCAGGCTCAAAATCGGTCGTTTTTACTACATGGGTTTTAAAGAAACCAATGGGCAGAAAAGGGATCTGACCAACTTTTGTAACCAATTCAGGCTTTATACCAAGAGCATCAGTATAAGCTCTGTATACGGGATTATGGTGGTATTGAAAGCCAAAGACATCAAGGGCCAGGTCATTAAAATCCCCTTTTTTACCGTCAAAAATTTTATGTTTCCATTCTGCTGTCATGCCTGTTTTGTGTCGCCAAATATTGTAAATTTACAGAACTCAAATTCCTGCCATGAAATACGTATTCTCAGCACTTGTCCTATTACTGGCTTTTACTACTGCCTGCAACAAAGATAAGTTTACCACCATACCACAGGTTAAAGTGCAATCCATTTCCCCCAACGAGGTACATTTTGGTGATATACTCCGTGTAAAAGGCAGCTATACCGACCAGGAAGGAGATGTTGATTCAATACTTATTGTATATAAATGGTACAACGGATCCACTGCTATTCCCCGTGATACGTTCCGGTATTCCATCCAGGAACTTGAGGTACCCGGCAATCCCCGCCAGGCCGATCTGGAGATAAATTTTGAATACCATACCAACAATACCAATCTCCGCTTTCTTTCCAGTGTGGCCAGAGACACCACTGCTACTTTCGGCCTCGTGGTAAAAGATAAAGAGGGCAATCGAAGTGAATACGCCGAATCAGACCCAATACGCTTAACCAATAATTAAGCGGTTGCCCCCGGTCATTAAAAGGATACTCTTCTTTCTTGTTTACACCAATCTGTTCATTGCTGCCTGTGCCATGGCCCTGGCCTATGAAACATTTGTGCTGTTGCAACTGCCGGATTCCATCAATTGGTATTTGCTGTTGCTTTTTCTCTGTACCCTTTTTGTGTACAGCCTCCACTATTTTGTAAAGACAAAGAAAGCGGCCTCCGATACCCGCCTGCAATGGTGCAGACGTAATAAGAGACCACTCGTCTTAACCATTATCACCAGTGCCCTGCTTATCGCAGGCGGAGTTATTGTTCACTTCGAAGCTATCTTTAAAATAGATGACAGATTTAATTATTCCAACATTGTATGGTTCTTTCTGGTACCTCTCATTGCACTAGGCTATTCCCATCCGCTTACCCCCTGGAATAAAAAAGGATTGCGACAAACTGGCTGGTTTAAGTTATTGTCCCTTAGTCTCACCTGGTCTTTTACCACCACCCTTCTGCCGGTGCTGATGCTGCTGCCAGATCAATGGGATGGATTCAGCAAACCACAGCTGATCATTTTATTTCTCCACCGCTTCTTCTTTATTGCTTCCCTGAGTGTGCTTTTTAATGTGAATGACTATGAAGAAGACAAAGCAGATGGTGTAAAGACCATTGCCGTATTGCTGGGGCCTGAAAGAACATTGCGGCAAGGCAAATGGCTAACTCTGCTGCTGAACCTGGCGATGGCGATTCTTTTATTGTACACCTTTCAGCTCAGGCACCCGTCATCGTACATAGCTGTATTGATCCCAGCCGGGCTGTTATACTACTTTTATGACCGTTTTACCCCGGCAAAAGAAGAGGCATTTTTTGTGCTGCGGCATGATGGTTTGATGATTGTTAAGGCCCTGCTTCTTATCTTCGCTTTACTATTCTTTTCAATATAAATAACCCTGTATGGCAAAAGCAGTTAAAGCTAAAAAGTCGATAATCAGTGACCGTGCATTTGAATTTTTAAAAAGCTATATTAATAACGCTTCTCCTGTTGGTTTTGAGACCTGGGGACAAAAACTATGGATCGAATACCTGAAGCCCTATGTGGACACCCACTATGTTGATTCCTATGGCACCGCTGTGGGTATAATTAATCCCGATCATGATTTTAAAGTGGTAATAGAAGCACATGCAGATGAAATAAGCTGGTTTGTAAATTATATAACTGCCGATGGATTAATTTACCTGAAAAGAAATGGCGGTGTGGATCACCAGACAGCACCTGCATCCAGGGTATTGATACATGGAAAGAAAGGCCCTGTAAAAGCTGTATTTGGCTGGCCAGCTATTCATACAAGAATAGGAACTCCTGATCAGAAAGAACCATCACCAAGAACCGATAACCTGTGGCTGGATTGCGGTGCCAGGAATAAAAAGGAAGTAGAGGCCCTGGGTATCCATATCGGTGCAGTAGTTACATACCAGGATGGTTTTGATGAGCTGGCCAATGGCAATTACATAGGTCGTGCATTTGACAACCGCATCGGAGGCTTTATGATCGCTGAGGTGGCCCGTATGCTGAAAGAGAATAAAAAGAAATTACCATTTGGTTTGTATGTGGTAAATGCAGTGCAGGAAGAAATTGGCCTGCGTGGTGCCGAAATGATCGCCCGCCGTATTAAACCTAACATTGCAATAGTAACGGATGTAACACATGATACCACCACTCCTATGATAAATAAGAACATTGAAGGAGATGTAAGCACTGGTAAAGGCCCATCCCTCTCGTATGCCCCAGCCGTTCATAATAAATTGCTGGCCCTGGTGGAGAAAGTAGCGACAGACAAAAAGATAGCTGTTCAATGGAGAGCTTTAAGCAGGAGCACCGGTACAGATACAGATTCATTCGCCTATAGTAATGATGGCTGCCCCTCTGTACTGATCTCCATTCCGCTTCGGTATATGCATACCACAGTAGAAATGCTTCATCGCAGCGATATAGAAGAGACCATAAAACTGATGTACGAGACCCTGCTCGCCTTATCACCCAAAACAAATCTTAGCTACCTGTGATACACCAGTTGCTCTATATCGACCCCGGAAGCGGCAGCTACCTGGTACAGGTGATCGCAGCAGCGGTATTAGGTGTTGCTTTCTTTTTCAGGAACATAAAAAACTACATTAAGGCATTCTTTACCCGGTCTTCCAAAAAACAAGATGACAATACCGCCACCTGATGTCAAACGCTTTTATCAAACATCAATCTTCCTTCAGGGATCCTTCAGGATTTGTATTTGAGAAAGAGGGTGTGTTGTACCGGCAGGTAAATCTGATATTCAAAGAAAGCTTCGATCATTTTATCAGCAGTGGTTGCTATACAGCACTTGTG
>JAEUVL010000726.1 GCA_016786965.1 Chitinophagaceae bacterium | reverse complement strand
TGATGATCGAAAAGTATATCAACGATACTATTTCTGCGAAAAGAAAAGCATTGGTAGAGCGAATGTCAAAGATCAATCTTATACCAAAACTGATGCTGGACAAGATGCGGGCAAAGGACTCGCTGGCAAAGGCAAGAGAAGAAGAAAAGGAGTTGAATAAGGAATTGAAGAATATCAAGGATACGCTGCAGTCAGAAGATAACCCTTCAGCAGCAGAGGTGAAAGAGGGTAAGAAAAAGGAGGATAAGCCAGCGAAAGATACGCAAAGCAAAAAGCCGGTGCAGCCCGATATGCTGATACCCGACAGGCAAAAAGAACCCGTATTGAATTCCAAAGACTCTGTTAAGAACTAGTACCGGTAGAAACATGAACCGACAAAACCCTACGATATCAAAAGGAATTGACTGGAGCCTTGTTTGGATCTACGTCCTGCTGGTAGCCATCGGCCTTACAGCCATTTTTGCAGCCACTTATAAAGAAGGAGATCCCGTTATACAGAGTTTTCTGAAGTTCAGAACAGATTACAGTAAGCAGTTTTACTTCTTTGTAATAGGTACGGTGCTGGCAATGGTTATCCTCTTAACGGACAGTAAATTCTTTTCTGCTACCGCCAACCTGGGCTATGCTGCAGGTATATTCGCTTTACTGCTGGTATTCCCATTACATTCGGATGTAAAAGGTACCAAATCAATCATCAAGCTGGGAGCTTTCAATTTTCAGCCGGCAGAATTTTGCAAAATATTTGTAGCACTGGCATTAGCCAAATACCTGTCGAGGCCGGAAACAGATTTTTCCAAAACCCGTTCTCAGCTCATCGCAGCAGGTATTGCATTGTTTCCGGCCGCACTTACCATTTTGCAAAGTGAAACCGGTTTGGCGTTGGTGTACTTTTCTTTTTTCATTGTCATGTACCGGGAAGGTCTCCCTTCTATCATCCTGTTGGTAGGTTTTGCCATCGCTGCTTTGATCGTGGCTACAATTGTCATCGAGCCAAATACCCTCGCTTTTGCGTTAACTGCTATTGCCGCCTTAATGATTTATGTATTCAGGCGGCAAATAAAACGTCACCGCCGTATCCTGTACAATATTGTTTTTCTGTGGATCATTTGTGTAGGAGTGCAACGATTTGCCGTGCCATATATCTTTAAGAATATTCTGCAAAAGCACCAGGTAGAACGTATCTACGACCTGTTTGGCAAGGATAATCCATATGAAGAGAAAAAAGAAGGCGAAACGGCAGAGGATAGCAAGAAGAAGAAAGAAAGTGGCAGCAGCTATAATGTACGCCAGTCCAAAATCGCCATTGGCAGTGGCAGAATATTTGGGAAGGGCCTGCTGAAAGCTACACAGACCAGGTACGACTTCGTACCGGAACAACGCACCGACTTTATCTTTTGCACCGTTGGAGAAGGTTTCGGCTTTACAGGCAGTATTGTTTTATTGGGTTTATACCTTATCCTCCTTTTCAGGATCGTAACTATAGCTGAACGACAGCGAAGCACTTTCAGCCGTTGTTATGCATACGGCGTGGCGGCTGTTTTCTTTTTCCATATTGCCATTAATGTAGCAATGACCGTGGGCCTGGCGCCGGTAATTGGCATTCCGCTGCCCTTTATCAGCTATGGGGGCACCTCACTGCTTACCTTCACCATCATGCTTTTCATTTTGATAAGATTGGATGCAGATAGGCAAATGGTGCTCCGGTAATTTTATAAGGCGAATTGGGAAATTGGAAAATAGTGTTGCAAATTGCACCGGACTGTTAGTCTGCATTTTCCCAATTACAAAATTTCCCGATGCGAATCATTCCACTTTCTGAAGGCACTTTTACAATAGATAAAACAAAACTCTTTGTCCCTTTTGACGATGATAATCATGACCTGAAAGACAGACCTGCGGGCAGCCTGCTGGTGGAGATTCAGCCATTTGTGGTCATCACTTCCCGGGATATTTTACTGCTGGATACAGGTTTGGGTTTTGAAAAGAACGGGGTACTTCAATTGCATCAAAACCTGGCAGAGGCCGGGATCAATCCATCTGAAATAACAAAAGTATTAATGACGCACCTGCATAAGGATCATGCCGGTGCCGTGGGAATAGAACGGGAAGG
>JAEUVL010000714.1 GCA_016786965.1 Chitinophagaceae bacterium | reverse complement strand
AGAGGTGAATGCGTCGGCAGGTTCCATTACCAGCCAGGAAGACCTGTTTACAGAACGGGTCAGCTTTGCCGGTGTGCCGGGTGCGATGCAGGCGTATATTGCCCGGCCTAAAGAGGAGAAACCTTACCCGGCCATCATCGTTATTCAGGAGACCCGCGGACTGAATGCGCATATAGAAGATGTGGCCCGCCGGGTGGCGAAGGAAGGGTTCCTGGCCATTGCGCCGAATGCATTATCCGCCATTGGGGCAGAGCCGGCCAATGAGGATGATGCCAGGGCCAAGTTCCAGGAACTGAAGGCGGAGAACAACCTGCAAAATTTTATCAACGCTTATACTTACCTGGGCACCCGCAAAGATCATAACGGGCGGGTGGGTTGTGTGGGCTTCTGCTGGGGTGGCGCTATGGCCAACAACCTGGCCGTTAACCTCCCCGGTCTTAAAGCGGCCGTGGCCTTCTACGGACGGCAGGCGGCGGCAGAGGATGTACCGAAGATCAAAGCGGCGATACAATTACACTACGGCAGCCTGGACGACCGGGTGAATGCGGGCATTCCGGCCTATGAGGAAGCGCTGAAGAAGAGCCAGGTGAAGTACGAACTCTATATGTATGAAGGGGCCAACCATGCTTTTCATAATGATACCGCCCCCACCCGCTATAATGCCGAAGCAGCTAAACTGGCCTGGGAAAGGACGATTGCTTTCTTTTCGAAGTATGTGGTGTGATTAGTTTGCAAGTTTAAAGGTTAACAAGTTAACTGGTTAACTAGTTAACAAGTCAACCAGTTAACTAATCAACCTATCAACTATCCCGTTGCTGTATACTGATCAGGTAATCAAATAAATTCGTTTCACTCGCTATGCCGAGTTTTTTGCGCAGGCGGTACCGGCTTATCTCCACGCCCCGCACGGAGATATTCATCAGTTGGGCTATTTCTTTGGTAGATAAATTCATCCGCAGGTAAGCGCAGAGTTTTACTTCATTCGGGGTGATGGAGGGATGGGCTTCTTTCAGGCCGAGTACAAAATCACTGTGTACTTTATCAAAATGCTTGGCAAAGTTTTCCCATTCCTTATCCATATTATCATCTTCGCCCAGTGAGCGGACCATCTTTTTTAATTCGGCAATGGTCTGCGGGTTGTCCACGCCTTTCATCACCTGTCCCAGTTCGGTCTTTATCTTGGTCAGCAGTTCTCCTTTCTTCACCAGGTGCATGGCAGAGGAGGCCAGTTCGGAGTTCTTGAAATTAATATCGGCTTCCAGTTTCTCATTGCGCAGCGCTACGAGTTCGCTTTCTGTTTTATTCAGTTCCAGTTCGTGTATATAGAGCAGCTTTTTTTGTTCTTCTTCATAGCGGGCCTGCTGCCGGTTCAGTTTATCCTGCTGCCATTTGTACAGGGTGTACAGCAGCAGGCAGAAGCCCAGCACATACAGCGCCTTGGCCCAGGTGGACAGGTACCACGGTGGTAAAATATAAAACTCGTACACGGCCACGGCCGATTCGCTGCCCAGGTTGTTCCGCACTTTTACTTCAAAGGTGTAATGCCCCGCGGGCAGGTTGGTGTATTCTTTTTCTGTTCGCTTGGCCCAGTCAGACCAGTTGGCATCAAAGCCTTTCAGGCGAAAGCTGTATTCCAGGTTGGCCTGGTAGCCAAACACGGAAGAAGAGAATTCAAAGCGGATGGTCTTGCTGTTGTGGTTGATCCTCGGCACATCACCGGCAGCCTGCACCTGTGGTTCATTCACCTGGTTGAAGTAGCCACCGAAGAGCAGGCTGTCGCTTTTATTCCCGATGCGCACCGTTCTTATCTGCACCTGCAGGGCTGGTTTTGTTTTCTTGTACTTCCCGTAGTTGATGTGAAAGAAGCCCTTCTCCCCTCCCAGGAACACATTGTGTTCATTCACGGGGTAAATGAATTCAAACCCGCTCAGCAGTTTATTGTTCAGTTCGGGGAAGTAGATGATCACCGGTTCTTTGCCGGTAAGGTCTGCCACACCCAGCGATTTTTCATGGATGAACCAGATATTACCGGCATCATCTTCTTTTACATAGCGGATGCTCTGTCGCCCCAGCAGTTGCTGGTATTTTGCCGAAGGCTCAAAAAGATCTTTCGCTTTATTATATTGGTAAATGCCTTTCTCCGTGGCGGCTATCACTTCATTCTTCAGTTTATACACATGGTTATTGAGCAATGAAGGCAATCCTTTCTTATCGGTATAGAGCGCAGTGGTATAGCTGCCATTGAGTTGGCTTATTTTATAGATACCATGATAGGGATGTGAAACCCATATATGATCTTCATTATCGATGGCCACAAAGCGGCTGGATTCATTGAACCCCGGTACCTCTATGCCCGGTGCAAAGCGGCCATTGGTATAATCGAAAAAAGCGAGTGATTTATAATTACCGGCCACTATCTGCGGGGTGGGAAAGGTATTGGAGAGGGGAACAAAATTCCAGAAGCCGGGGCGGGATGATATCTGCTGTGCGGCATTATTGTTTACGGTAAAAGCCCCTTCATGATGGCCGAGCAGTACCTGCCCATTGATGGCGGCCAGTCCCCACACCTGTCCCTTGGTATTGGCCACGGGTGCAAAGCTGCCGCGGCTGAAACTAAGATCGGTAGTGGATTGTAATGGCACACTGTAGAGACCGTTGGAGGTACCGGCATAAAAGATATTATCATGTATCAGTGCTGTATAGCCGGATCCGTCCTGCAGCGAAGGATTGATCTGCTTGATTGCGCTGTTGTAAGCGATCATATCAATGCCGTTGTCCAGTCCCAGCCAGAGGTTGCGCTGGTTATCCAGGAAAATACTCAGCACATTCTTATTCTGCAGTCCTTCTGTTTTCGAAAAGCTCTGGATGATATTTCCTTTCAGGTCGGTGATGTAAATGCCGCTGTTGTTGGTGGCCAGTGCTATCCATTCATCATTCACCCGGGTGGCGGCATAAATGCGTTCGCTGGCAAAGAGGGCATTATTGGCGGATTCCAGTTTGGCTATACCGGTGGCGGAAAGTATATAGAGTCCGTTCTTGAGGGTGGTGATGAGGGAGTTGGCTTTTTCAATGGCCAGTATGCCCGTTACCGGATCGTTGGGCGGCAGTTGGTTGGTGGCAAACAGGGGTTCCCATATATTATTATCAAAACCCATCATGCCCGTGGTAAAATCATGCGCATACAGCTTTCCATTACAGGCGCCGAGAAAAGACCATTCGCCGGGGGCCGTGTAAGAGGCCATGGTGCCATTCGTCAGCCGGAAT
>JAEUVL010000712.1 GCA_016786965.1 Chitinophagaceae bacterium | reverse complement strand
ATGCTCAATACTTCAGCTGCCGTCAGTGCCCTCGAATACATACTAAATTCATCAAGTCTGCCATTAATTGAAGCCAGTGTTGAATAGCCCCCCACCCTGAACGGGCCGGGGCCGGTATTGGCAAAAGTGACATTATATGTTTGTGGCGAGCCGCCATTCTTATACACCACCGTATTTACTCCATTATATACAATAGTAACAAATGTGGCCCCGGGGTTTACACCAGTGATCAGGACATCGCCCGAACCACCCCGCAGCAACATATTGTTGGCAAGTGCCGCTCCTCCGTAGAAGGCACGGAAAGCACCTGCGTTCACATCCCCAAAAAGA
This sequence comes from Chitinophagaceae bacterium, assembly GCA_016786965.1. Lineage (GTDB taxonomy): Bacteria > Bacteroidota > Bacteroidia > Chitinophagales > Chitinophagaceae > JJ008. The sequence goes on along the minus strand of JAEUVL010000712.1, from coordinate 2,079 downwards.
TAGGATGGGTTGTTATCTACCTGGTTAGGACCCAGCCAGAAGCTGATGGTCCAGCTACCTGTCATATTAGTCGCCCAGTTGGTATTCAGGCTTTGATTCGTTGCTCCGGTACCTACCAATGCAGCGCCGCATTTACCAGTATTGCCTTGGGTAAGCCCTGTTAAAGTGGCAGTGGCTGTGCCTGCTGGTGGAGCGGTGGCCAGGTTAGGAACGGTGGTACCGGCACCATCAAATTTGTAATACAATCTTTCCGGGAATAAACCTGGTGAAGAAAATGAAGGATTTTCCGTATCAGTTACCGTAACTGTAAATGAACAGCTGGCAGTATTGCCCGCTGCATCTGTAGCAGTAGAGGTAACTGTAGTGGTGCCTAATGGAAATACACTGCCGGATGCCGGTACCGAAGTAACTGTCACACCCGGACAATTATCTGAAGCCGTAGGTGCAAAGGTGACCACCGCCCCGCATTGCCCGGTAGTGTTCCCGGTAGTAATGTTTCCAGGACAAGTAATGGTTGGAGGTTGCGTGTCATTTACCCTAACGGTAAAGGTGCATAGGCCGCCACCCGATGCAGTAGCTGTAACCGTAGTAACTCCGACAGGGAAGAATGATCCCGATGCAGGTGTGGATACTACAGGACCACAGATACCGCTGGTAGTAGGAGCAGGATAATTTACAACAGCCCCGCACTGATTAAGTGTATTGCTTACGGTAACATTGGGCGGGCAGGTGAGTGTACAGGTGGGCGGTACAGCAGGAGCAAACGTAACAAAACCCGTAAAATAACGGGGGGTAAGTGTAACGCCTGTTCCGCTTCCGGAATAGCCCACATTCACACCTGATAGTTGTGCATTACCGATCAACAGGTCAACCCCACCCCCGGAAAATGTATTGGGGCTGAGAGCTGCCCCTGTACCACTGTATCGGGTGCTGCCAGGACCAGTGTTTCGTAATGCAAAGCGGTACACTGCTCCTGCAGGGATATTAAAGTTTAACCCCGAGAAATTAAGCGGGGTAATTCCAGTTGCTCCCACGGGAGTAGCAAGTGAAGTAGCAACCAATGTCCACGGAGCAATGGTCACGTTAGTAGATGTGCCGGTAAGGGCGGTAGCAGTGTAGTATAATTGCCATACCGAGTTATTTTCCGCCACCGTACACCAGTTACCAATGGCTGTCAGGTTAACTGCGGTTGCATTGTTATTACGCAAGACAAATGTAACCTGTGAAGGACCTGTCAGCGAGTTGTTACCAAGGAAAGTGGAGGACGGCGCAACCGTAAGTGTTGTTTGAGCAGAGAGAGTACTAACTGCCATGAAAACAAGAAAAATGACAGCCATAAAAGATAGGTAGAGTTTGGGTCTCATAAATCAAAGTTTTGGTTTGTTAAAAGAATGGCGTCGCTATGGGGTGATTCAAACAGGGCGGATAGAAGAAGAATACTAATTTACATTATAATTATTAATAATTAAAAAATAAATTATTAACAACTATAGTCCGGTAAATTCATTTCCTCCAGGTGTAAAGCCGTGGAAATTATCTTAATGCAGTATTACTATGAGTGGATCAAACTATTATGATGATATTGTTCGATTAAGGTCAGGCTAAAATATAGTGTGCCGGCAGTGTCGTATCAGTTGATAATGACATGCGGGCACACACTTTACCGGATCATTCCGGCATTACATCCACTTTCCCAGAAAATCATTGAATTCGTGGCGAAGGCCATTCATCACCTTCTCAAATATCTCATACTTTTCCTGCAGGGCATCATGCTCCCCTATCATTCCCACTTCCACCCTTCCCTGGTGTTTTTGGGCATCATCGCCCAACTGCTGAACATATATATTGATCTCGTGGTTCAGTTCATCCATATTGTTTCGCTGAACTATAAACTGGTTTTGGAAATGTTCTATCCCCTGTCTTGCTTCAAAGCTGCTGTTCTTGGATGTGATCTCAGTAAGACGGCTTTCCATTATCTCAATTTCATCGGCATAAAATTCGAGACCTTTGCGCCAGAAACTATGATCGTTTCCTGCCTGGGTTATACGGGTGTAAGTCATATTATTATCTTTTAACCAA
>JAEUVL010000661.1 GCA_016786965.1 Chitinophagaceae bacterium | reverse complement strand
TTACCTAAAATGGGAACTATGCGGAGATTATTTACACTTGTTGCAATCGGGCTTCTTTCTTTTACTCCTACCAGGTTATTCGACAATACGGCACAGGCATTGCCTTTTACACAGAACTGGACAACCACTACCTTGATCACGACAACTGATAACTGGAGTGGCGTGCCGGGAATTCAGGGCTTTTTAGGCGACGCGGCAGGTACAACAACGGGGGTGGATCCTCAAACAATTTTGGTTGATAATACAACCCTTGATGTTATTGCAAATCAAACAAACCCAAATACAAATACATCTGGAGGTGTCGCTGAGTTTGATGGAATCGGAGATCCTGTTGTGGCCTTGCAAGGGTCGGGAACAGCCGACTATCCTAATGTAGTTATTTATTTGAACACAACAGGGCTACAGAATATTAATGTCGCCTACAATTTGCGAGATATCGATGGGTCAACTGACAATGCAGTTCAGGCTGTTGCCTTACAGTACAGGGTGGGCAATACCGGCAATTTTACGAATGTGCCTGCTGGCTTTGTAGCTGATGCTACTACCGGTGGTACAGCAACACAGGTAACACCTGTAAGTGCTGCTTTGCCTGCTGCCTGTGATAACCAGGCTTTAGTCCAGGTAAGGATCATCACCACCAATGCTGTTGGTAATGATGAATGGGTAGGGATAGACGATATAAATATCACTGGTACTCCTGGCACTTTCAATTCTGCCAACTCTGATATTATTTACAATACCGGTTTTACCGCTCCGGCTAATATCAATTATCTGCTTTACCAGGCAGTCAATATCACCAATGCCAACAGTATCGAAGTGGGGCAATTCACTATTCGTGATGGCGGCGCTGCTGCCGATGCTGATGCAGTGGGTACCACACTTACTGACCTAGTGATGAGTCTTTCCAACGCTGCCAATATACGCAGGGTGGCCATCTACGATGGTACTACCGAAATAGCGGAAGTTGCCGGTGGCGCATCTGTTTCTTTTTCAGCTCTTGGTTTGGTGGCGGCAGATGATGCATCAAAAACATATTCTGTGCGGGTTACTTTTAATACAGCGGTAACCGACAACCAGCAATTTGTATTCGCTGTAACTTCTGCAACAGCTGATGCCGCTGGTTCTACTTTTGCCGCCGGTAATGCGGGCGGTGCAGCAACTTCCTCTGCCGGTGATGATAACAGAATAGAAGTAACAGCAGACAGGCTGGCTTATATACAAAACACCACTTCT
>JAEUVL010000639.1 GCA_016786965.1 Chitinophagaceae bacterium | reverse complement strand
GCCGTAAAAAAGAAGATATCATTTTCAAAGAAGAATTATACCTGGCCGAACCATCTGTCTTTTTTACCATCATTCAGCAAACTGATGATGCGTTCAGAAGTATCGCTGTTTTCTCTCATAATAATGGCATTACTGACTTTGCCAATATGCTCACTGATGCCAGAATAGACAACATTCCCACTTGCGGGGTATTCGCCATCAAAGCGTATTGTAACAATTGGGCCGACTTTACTACTGCAAAAAAAGAATACTGGTTCTTCGATTATCCCAAAGCCGGCTAAATCCGTTTTTTGAATGGTTCAAGATCAAAAGGCTGGTATTACTTATATGCGGCTGCATGAATTAGAAATGATCTGATAACAGCAGTAAGCCGCCCGTTATTTTCAACAAGTGGTATTTTATAAGGAAAAGTATTGGCCATTGTCAGCGCAGCAGTCAATGAAAATTGCTTTTGATGCACGCAAAGCGCAATTCCTTTCTTCATTAAATTTTCTCCCAGGTACTCCTGTTCCGTTTGTCCCGGCGTGGGAATAAGAATGCTTTTCTTTTGAACCGTTACAATATCCATCACAGAGCTGTAGCCACTGCGGCAGATAATGTATTCAGCTTTCAGTAATTCCATATTCAGTTCATCTGCCGGTAAATGATTGATGAAGTGTATCATATTGGTAGAAGGGATCATAGCAGCACTGCCCGGTAAGCCCCGCACAATCGTGGCGCTGCCGGGATAATGACTGATGTCCCGGATGATCTTTTCTTCCAGCATACTTCGCTGTGGTTCAGGGCCAGACAAGACCACCAGTAAGTGGCCTTTTATTTCCTCTTTCTCTTTTTTCACAAACCTTGAAAGCACTCCAATGTAATGGATCGGTACCGAAGGCTTTTTGTCAGGATGTGATAATTCACCGGCCAGGTTGTTATCCCCTTCCGCATCCGGCACCCAGCAGGCAGTAAACTGGTTGATATAGCGGTAATTTCTTTTTTGAAGGATGTTTTCGATCCATTGTTTTCCTACAGAACTTTTTATCCGCAACTGGTGTGTAATGAAAATACAGGGAATAGAGGCGTGATGCAGGCCGTATCGGTTATCACTTATCACAGCGTCAAAGTGATGTTCATCCACGGCTTTTTGCAGCCAGCGGTGTTCATTGCGGATGGCCCGCTGCAATTTCGGCCCTTGTAATATCATTTTCCAGACAAGTCCGCTGGCGGTTCGGGCATATTGAATACGGTAGCCGGGCAATGGCAGAAAGGGAAGCTCCGGGAATTCGGCTTTCAGCAGTTCTTCCTGGGCACCTTCCCCCGCCAGCCACACATCCGCCCCCTGTGCCAGCAGCTCCCGTATAAGGGGGATAC
>JAEUVL010000590.1 GCA_016786965.1 Chitinophagaceae bacterium | reverse complement strand
CGCACCGGTATCTTCCTGAGCAGGTTAACAGGAAGGGGTTTGATCATCCCGGTATTGAAAGGAAGGTTTTTGTCTTTATAGTCAAAAAGGTATGCCTGGTCAATGACCACTTTTTTTATATGAAGAACAGTGTCACGGATATACTTGTCAATATCCACGGGTCCCATTTTTAAAGAACCTGTCGCGGCTTTTAAGTAATCGGTTTGAAACCTTTTGGTGGCCAGGAAGGAATCTATTTCCAAAGATGGCCTGTATGAGAAGGAGTCAAGAGTGATCATGTCATTGCTCCGGGCAAAACCGGCATTATACCAGTGCAGGCGGCTGTTGGCTGTATAATAATGCCCGGTAAAGTTTCGCAATTGAAAAGCAGGATTGCTGGCTGCCAGGTCAGGCAATTTCAAAATGTTAGCGGAGCTTAAGAACAGATCTTTTAACAGAGCGCTGTTCATCACCAATGCTCCCCGGCTTTTTCCTATGCTATCCAGCCGGAAATCCTTTGCTTCAAAGGATGTGATATTTGCTTTCCATTCAGGATTATCATCTTCCTTTTTAGCATAGCTTATATCTTTTAATTGTGCTGCTATCTTTCCATCGCCGGTATTGAATGACCGGCCTTTTGGATTGGTAAAAATAAAATCAGTCACATAAAACCGCAGGTTATCGAGTGACAGTGACATTCCTTCATCATCAAATACCTTAAGCTTGCCGGCCTCTAAAAAATTAGTTCCTTTTTGTGCACCCTTCCAATGAAGAGAAAGGGCGCCGCTGTCGGTTTGCCGGGTAAAATTTATTTCGGGGTCGGTCATTTTTATACTGCCAATAGTAAGCTGGGGAATTGCTTTTTTTTCGGATGCTTCTCTGGCTGTTAAAAAAATCAGGTTGATAACAGGCTGTTTAATACTTATTGCATCAAGATTGATATTCCCATCAAGTATAGATTGTATATCCGGCGTGGCAGAAAGAAATGAAGTGGTGATGTCCGCCTTCAGTTTATCTGTGTATATCTTATAGCCCAGCCCGGTGAATTGAGAATAGCTGTTATCTGCAATAGAATAACTGTTTACTGCTAACTCCATATTGCCGCCCATTACAGCCAGGTCATTTCCTTCTGCTTTCAAACCTGTAAGCAGGGGTTTTTCACCCGGCATTAGTTTGAACGCATCGGCGGATATGCTTTTTAAGGTGGTTGATATTACTTTTCCACCTGCCACCCCGCTGATGCGGGTGGAAAAACCTTGTATGTTCTTTAGATCAATAACCGCACCGGTACTTTTTTGCGTACCTGCTGCTATATTCATTGACAGGTCCGCCTGCTTCCATTGAATGCCGGTGCCTGTTACATTTCCTCTCACTTCATCTACCAGCAGTTTATCCACCGCTACACCACGAAGGGTAGCGGTAGTCTTTTTTTCTTTATCCGTAACGGTGACCCTCCCGGCGGCAAACTTTCCCTGTTCGCCAGCATAGCGGATATTTTCCATAGTTATCAGCAGATTGCCCGCCTGTATCTTACCATCATCAAAATTCAGGCTGGTAAGGGAATTTTTTATACCGGATAGTTTGGTGGATGTAAGCAGCGAATGGCTTTTTACAGATAAGGTGGCATTATTCAATTGCACCCGCAGATGATCTTTCAGTTTCAGGTCTATGTTTCCGTCTGTAATGTCCAGTTGTTCCAAGTCCATGTACTCGTTCACAGCGCCTAATGATTGAAACAGGTTTTGTTCAGCTTGTTTTTTCTTTTGTTTACCGGATGCGGTAAAGCTGATATGCGGTTGGTACATGGTGGCCTGCCGGGCCTTTAATCTCTTTTCAAAAACCAGGTAGTCCCATGACAACCCTTCCAGGCTGAAACGGGGCACACTGAAAGTATTAATGATCTTACCGTTGTTCAGTTTGTTGAATAAAAAATTACTCAGGGTAATACGGTCATCCTTAAAGATCACACTGTCGAATTTTACACTGTAGGAGCTGTCCTTAATGAAATTCTCATAATTACGGATGGCCATGGCAAAACGTTTTACCGTTACCGGTTTGGCTGCCTGCTGGTCCACACTTAAGCCCTGCATCTCGAAATTATTCTTGCTGAAAGTGAACGAACTCGGGTTCCCGTCTTTGGTGGTCTTAATGTTGAAATTGGCATTTTCCACCACCACATACCCCAATTGAAGGTCACCGGTCAGTTGTTCAATGATCCGCTCCAGTTTGGGTGGATTCTTTTTTACGTTTTTGTTTTTACTCAGGTCCACATCCAGGATAAAAGTGGGGTTTACACAATATACTGAGTCAGCTTTGATCACCTCAGTGCGGTACAGAGTATCGAAATCAATATTGGTTAACAGTAAGGCATCAAAGAATACTTTGAAAGAAGATCCGGTACTGTCTTTCTTGGTCGCCTCTATCGTGCAACTGTCAAACTCCACGAGTTTTCGCTGCAGGTTGATACGGAAGCGGCTAAAGGCAAGCCGGTGCCGGCCATCCGGAAAGATGATATTCTGGTTGCTGCTTCTCAGCGTTACATTATCGCTGAACAGCAGTTTTTCATCAGCAGGCATTTGGCCAGGGTCCACCTGGAGGTTGTCTATCTGGAAATGAATATCATTGACGGTAAGCGGCAACTGCCCCGGCTGTACTTTATTGATCAGGGTAAATTTTCCATTGGCTATCTGGAACCGGTTTACTTTCAGCACTTTTAGGGCATCCTGGATGGACTTATAGACCTTTCCCATCTCGTAGGGAATGGAAATATCTTCCTTTTTCTTTTTCAATGTGTCTTTGGACAGGCGAAGGGTGGTGACCTGTATTGAAGGGGACAAAAGAAATAATGAATCGATCAGCAACTCTTTATTCAGTACCAGCGGAAGGAGCCCTTTTAAATTCAGGCGCAGTTCCGGAATGTCAAAGCGATAGGAGGAAGCGGCAGTAAGGGTATCGGTGGTATAAAAGGCTGAATTGTCCAGCACCATTCTACGGGTAAAATAGTTGTAGTGCAGTTTTTCGATCTTCAGTTTAATCCTGCCATTTGATTTTTTGTTTACCGTATCCTCCATCAGTTCTTTGGCATGACGGATGAACCAGAAATGAAAAGCAATGAACAGAACAATGGCTACGCCAAGGGAGATGCCGGTTATTTTTAGTATTTTTTTACCAAGGCGCTTTGATGTCAAGGAAGGAAAAGATTTGAGTACGAATTTACTGAAAATAAGCCTGTTATATAGCGAAAACGCCGCTCTGTTGTACACAAAGCGGCGTTTCACTAAGAATTTACCGGTTAGCTAACATTTGAACCGGGTGAAACAGGGTTTTCAGGTTTCAGCAGTTGTAATTTACCATTGTTGTCTTCCGCTGTCAAGATCATGCCCTGGCTTTCGATGCCTTTCATTTTGCGGGGGGCGAGGTTGGTTACCACTATTACTTGTTTACCCAGCATTTCTTCCGGTGTATAATGCTGTGCTATTCCGGAAACGATCGTTCTTTTTTCTGTTCCCAGGTCCACTTCCAGTTGCAACAACTTATCTGCTTTTGGCACTTTCACGCAGGCCGTAACGGTGCCAGCCTTCAGTTCCAGTTTAGCAAAATCATCATATTGAATCTGGGGTTTGTTAACTGGTTCAGTGGTTAATTGATTTAGTTGAACTCCGCCTCCCGACGCCTGGCCGCCGGCTATCGTATCCTTGTTACTGGCTGTCTCTTTCACTAATCCGTTTTTTAGTTTTTCTATTTGTGCTGTTATTTCTTCTTCTTCTATTTTTCTGAATAGCAACTGAGGCTCCCGCAAACTATAGCCAACGCTCAGCAGGTTTATCTTGCCGGCATTTTCCCAATCAAGCATCTTCTCCACCACTTTCATCATGTACAGCATCTTCCGGGCTGTAGAGGGTAAGAACGGATTAATAAGCACAGCCAGATTGGCTGTTAATTGCAGGCAAAGGTGGAGACAGTTGTCAATTGATTTTTGCGCTTCAACGGACTCCGGGCCATTGCTTGTTGCTAGTTTTGCTTTTATCCAGGGCTCTTTTTTCTGCATATATTGATTGCCTTTGCGGGCAAGATCAATGACCTGGAACAGGGCATCCCTGAAACGATAATGTTCCAATGCAGATTGCACTTCGGCTTTGGTGCCCTCAATATCAGCTATCAGCAGTTTATCGTTATCATCCAATATATCCATATGCAGCTTCGGCACTTTGCCGCTGCAGAGTTTGTGCATTAATACAAACGTGCGGTTCACAAAGTTTCCGAAGATATCCGTCAGCTCACTTCGGTAGGCTGTTTGAAACCCTTTCCAGGTAAACTCGCTGTCTTTGGTTTCCGGTGCAATAGCAGTGAGATAGTAGCGCAGGGCATCCACCATTTGTCCGCCACCATTTTCTCCATTGGGCCCTGCGGGTTTTTTTACAAAATCGTTGATATAATCCCGCATATCCAGCTTCCAGTTGCGGCTGGTGCTCATCTTATCACCTTCCAGGTTCAGGAATTCATTGGCCGGTACATTCTCCGGTAAGATATTACCATGCAGCTTCAGCATGACAGGGAAGATGATACAGTGGAACACAATATTATCCTTGCCTACAAAATGCACCAGTTTGGTGTCTTTGTCTTCCCAATAGGGTTTCCAGTCTTTACCGTTATCAGCCGCCCATTGTTTTGTAGCGCTGATATAGCCAATAGGAGCATCGAACCAAACGTAAAGCACCTTTCCATCCGCTCCCTGTACCGGGACCTTTACGCCCCAATCCAGGTCTCTTGTTACGGCCCTTGATTGCAAACCGCCATCTATCCAGGCCTTGCATTGGCCGGTTACCGTGGCCCGCCAGTCATCTTTATGCTGTTCCAGTATCCAGTCTCTTAAAAACTGTTCGTGTTTTCCCAAAGGGAGGTACCAGTGAGTGGTTTTTTTCTTAACAGGCACTTTGCCGCTTAAGGTGCTTACGGGGTTTATCAATTCATCAGGACTCAATGTTCTGCCACAGGTTTCACATTGATCACCAAAGGCCCTGTCACTTCCGCAATTGGGACAGGTGCCTTTAATATAGCGGTCTGCCAGGAAGGTACTGGCTTCTTCATCAAAATATTGTTCCGTTTCTTTGGTTTCCAGTTCGCCTGCATCATTCAGTTTGGTAAAGAACTCACTCGCCGTTTCATGATGCAGCGGGGAACTGGTGCGGTGATAGATATCGAAGGAGATGTCCAGGTCTTCAAAGTCCTGTTTCATTGCTTCATGATATTTATCAATGATGGCCTGCGGCGTGGTGCCTTCTTTTTTAGCCTGAATGGGAATGGCCGTACCATGTTCATCACTGCCGCATACAAATACCACATCTCTTTTTTGTGCCCGCAGGTAGCGAACATAAATATCAGCAGGAATATAGGCGCCTGCCAGGTGTCCCACATGTTTTAATCCATTGGCATAGGGCAGGGCAGAAGTAATTAAGTATCGTTTGGGTTGATTCATTTGTTACCGGTCTTTAGTACTACTATCATCGTCCCTTCCGCTCACCAGCGGACACTTGTACTCCAGTAATTCTACTGAGCTTGCTGAAGTACCAGCAAAAGGCAATGCAGGAGGTCTGCAAAAATACCGGAATGGGAGGCAATGCCCAAACGGGCTTTTAAAGGAGTCTATCTCTTTGAAATAAGTATGAACCACATAGCAGGATCCTGACATAGATAAAACATAAGGTTAACTATGAGTGTATTTCTATGTAGCTATCAACCTGTGTGGTTCAAACCAGATGCTCTTTAGAATATAGGCAATGCTATCAATTATCCATGGCGGCCGCCTGTTCTTTAAATGCGGCTGGAGTGGTTTCTTCAAATTTCAACCCGGTGAGGGTGGTGCGGCTTATTTTCACATTTTCCATTGCCACTACAGGCTTGCCTTTTTTAATACCGACACTGATCACTCTCGCTGTTTCACCTTCCGGTATATTTTGAAACAAGACCCTGTTACCTGCCACCGATCCGGTCATCATCGATTTTATTTTATCAAAGACCAGCAAGGTATAGTAGTTGGCCGCAGTGTCTTTCAGGTCCACATATAAAGGAACTTTCGGACGTCCATCATTATAAAAGCGGTCACAATTGATCCATCCCAAAGTATTCACATCCACACTAAAGCGGCTGGCCAGTGCGGTCGAAAAACCAACACCTCCTCCAGGGGTTTCATTTGCAGTAGTGTCATTCATCGGTCTTCCGGCACCTAATGTTGAGATAAACACATCAAACCTATTATCACGGCCGCTGGGTGCCCCGATAGCTTTCGGCCTCACACCGCCATTCGCATTTATCCAATAAGAATTTCCTCTTGTTATGACTGTGTCAGTAGCCTGCAGCCGGTATCTCCTCGCTGTCACCGCATCTATCCAGGCAGAATCACCCAGTGACTCCGAAGATTTCCAGCGGTAGGTTCTTTTTAAAAAGCTAAGGAATCCCCAGGGTCTTGCCAGCCGGTCCTTTCCGGCATACTTTATTTTCACTTTATAGTATCCAAATTTCTTTTTCAGCGAATCTTCCATGTCTTCTTTACTGATCCTGGAATCGGAAGCAATATGAAATTTCCCCACTTCTCCTTTTTTTGTGTAGTGCGATTTGTAGGGTTGGTTGCGCATGTCCAGCACTTTTACCATAGTGGTCAGGTAGTTGTTCTCAAAAAAACGTTGCTGCGGTACCCAGTTTATATTCTCCATTTCGCTAAATACATTCAGCGTACCACCTGTACCAAATCCGTCGTTAAGTTCTGCTACTCCAAAAAGCGACTGTTTGTTATCGGTCACCCGTCCTTCAAATACCTGCATGGTCTTCATTGCTGCACTGGTGTCTGGTACAAACCATCTTATATTTCCTGCTGAGCGGAGCTGTACTTCTTTGCCATCCTTCATGGCTGAGAGATGTATCATGCCACCTGTTACTAATTGCCTTCCGTTGGAGCTGGTGCTTAGCTTATTGGTAATGATATCTTCATAGCTGTAGTATTCTTTCAGCAGGATGGTTACTTTACCATCAGCAGCAAAGGTGTTTGCCGGTACCAGCAGCACCGTACCATCCTTGCCGGTGATCACTTCATCTTTTTTGCTGTCGATCACAAATTCCTGCGTTTCTTTTTCCAGTTGTTGAAAAAAACCTGCCAGCGTTGCTGCCTCTTCGTCATTGGTCACTGCATTGTTGCCGGTGTTGGTCAATGCATCGGTATCCAGGGTTGGAATGATAACTGTATCCTTTTTGCTGATCACCCTTTTGCCGGCAGGTTTTTTTGTCACCGCTTGCCCGTTATGCACCGGTGGTCCGTCCTGGTTGCTTCGAATTTTCATGGCTGTTCCATCAGGTACAGAGTCTTTTATAGTAGTACTTTCCACCGCTGTATCTGGAGAAGACAATGCCGGTGGTTGGTTGACAATAGTTGTTTCCCGGGCAGGCCGCTGCAGCAGATAGCTGGCTGCAAAAATCCCTGCTATGATGCTGGCCGCTACTATCCAGTGCCAGGGTTTTTTAAACCATCCATTTCCTTTTGCCGCAGGCGTTGCGCCCGGTTGCAGCATTGTTTGAAACTGCTGCCAGTGTTTATCCTGTTTCGACAGATCAGGGAGCGACTGGTTTTCCAGCTGCCGCAATTTTTTATCCATATCGTTATTACCGGTCTGCATTTGCTTTCACTGCGGGATTTAAGAAGTGTGTTAATTTGGTTTTAAGTAATCTCCTTCCTTCATTCACATGCCATTTGGAAGTGCCTTCGGATATGCCAAGCGCTTCGCCAATTTGCCGGTGTGTAAAGCCTTCATAGATGTACAGGTTAAAAACGGTGGCCGTTGCTTTTGGAAGTTGTTGTATGAGTTGTTGTATTTCTTTTACCGATACTGCTGAGAAGGCTTCTTCCGGAATACTCACTGTTTCATCCGGCAGGGCATCCTGCACCTTGTTCCTGAATTTATTTTGCTTCTTTACAAAATCCAGGCAACAGTTTATCACGATGGTTTTGATCCACGCTGTCAGCCTGCCATCATGCTGGTACGTTTGAATGCTCTTCATCGCTTTCAGCATCGCATTGTTGTAGATGATACCAGCCCCATCCAGGTCACCAGCATAGCGGCAACAGATCTTTATCATATCAGGATAACAAAGACGGTACAGTTGTTCCTGGCTTTGCAGGTCATTTTCCCGGCATCCGCGGATGATTATTTCATGTGGATCAGTCAATAGCTTCGGCTTGGGTAAAACTTGGTTCATCTAATATAGTAACTGCTCCGTAGAACAAAAGGGTTGGGTGGATGGCGGTTTTTTTTTTAAGAAAACTATATGAGGTTGCAGGGGGAGTTTTAAGCGGAAGGCAGGCAGGATAGGGCCCGGAGTTTCTCCGGCACATTTTTATATTCTCTATTTCTCCCTTTCTTTTTTCAATAACTTTAAGCCAACAACCACAAAACCCCACCACCATGCGGAAATTCATCTTTCTCCTGCTGTTCAGCTCTTCGATACAAATAATGGCGAACGACGGCGTTTTCTATGCCACGGGCAACACCCTGGTGCCACTTAAGGAAACCACAATACGACTGAAAAAGGAAATACTGAATCTTGAACGCAAAGGCGACTGGATGCAGGTGGATATTTACTTTGAATTTTTCAATCCCGGTCCTGAAAAGGAACTAACAGTAGGCTTTGTTACCCCTCCCGCCGATGGTGATGTGTCTGAGGAGGAAGCGAAACACCCGCAGGTAAAAGACTTTATGGTAATGGTGGGAGAGCGGCTGCTGCCTTATAAAATAGCACGGATGGAAGAGACTGGCTTTAAAGTAAATTCCAAGGTGGCCAATGGCTACGATTTTGTGTATCATTTTACCATCCGGTTCGCTACCGGCATCACCGTTATTCGTCATAGTTATTTATATAAAGGTGGCGGGTCGGTGGAGGCAGACCATGATTTTGATTACCGCCTCACTACCGGTACTACCTGGGCCAACAGCGGTATTGATGATTTTGAACTGAATATTAATATGGGTGATGACAGCTACTTTTCTGTGCCTGCGAGTTTTGGTACAGCCATGGCACCGTGGCAGGTGGCTGGTATAGGCCGCATCGCTAAAAATGTTTCCACCGTTCCTTATATGGCCGAAGGTGCTGGCAAAATAAAGATGGTGTACCTGCGCCGCGGCAAGTTGCAACTAAGGGCCACTAATTTTAGACCAACCGAAGATCTCAGTATTGCTTTCTGGCATTTACACAATGAATTAAATCTCTGGTGTGATAAATCCGTAAAGAATGAGTTCGCCGGCTTTATGGATGTTATCTGGGGCGATTCGGTGGAGGCTGCAGTAAGCAAACTCACCGATACGGAATTGAGGCTTTACCGCAATCTCAACTATGCCCGTATGGGATATGAGTTTAAAGATGAAAGCTTAAAAAAGGTATTTTCCAAGTTCAACTGGTATATTCCTGACCCGGCCCTGAAGCTGGAGAATGTAAAGGATTATTATGTGTCAAAGGAATTGATGCAGCTTATCTCGAATGAAGAGAAGAAACGAAAGTTAAGGACCGACAATCCCTGATGATCATTGTACGCTGCACATTATCTTTTATGCGAGAACATCCAGCTGAGAAAAGTGGGTTCTGCAAACGCATTGTCCCAGCTGTTATGATTTACATCGGGGTATTCTGTGTACGTTACAGCCGCTTTCAGTTCCTTTAACTTGTTGACCATCGCAATGGATTCCTTTACACTCACCACTGCATCCACTGCACCATGAAAGACCCAGAAGGAAACTTTTTTCACCCGCTTGTCATAATGAATTGCATCGCCGCCGCCGCAGATCGGCATGGCAGCTGCAAATAATTTGGGGAACCGATAAACCAATTCAAAAGTGCCCATGCCACCCATAGATAAGCCGGTGATGTAGCACTTCTT
>JAEUVL010000584.1 GCA_016786965.1 Chitinophagaceae bacterium | reverse complement strand
GAGAAATTGGCGACACAATTTACTGGCGGTTATTCTGATCATTTCTTTTCGGCTGAAGAATTTCATACAGCTCTCTCTGATTGCATTGCCAAATTGAAAACTGGAGACTTTAATCAACTAGACGTTTTATGGTTATGGTTTTCACCATCTTATGACTGGGACGATTTTGTTCAGCAGGATGGGGAAAATCTTGCTAATTCTATTTTCCCACTACTTAGCGAATTACGCAATCAACGTAATGTTTGAATTGATATGTTCGAACAGCTCCAGTTCCCTATTGAAAGGGCTTCCGCTAACATGAACCGTGTAAAAAAAACCAAAAAGCCGATTTTTTATACTTACAGGAGCAGTAATCAGGTTGATATATGCGGTTGCGTTTTATCCCGATAGCTATCGGGACAAATACCTGTTTGATATCTCAGCAATTCTCCCTACTCCCCCAACCCCTTCACATACTCATAAATAGCTTCCTGTGCTGCCAGCGGTGTTTGCCCGGAGTGCAGCACCCGCAGGTTGTTAGCGGCGCCGGTGGCGGTATCGCTGGAGAGCAATACGGCTTTCTGGTTGTCCTGCAATTGTAATTGGAGAATATGCCCCAGTTCTGCGGCCAGTTTTTCGTCACTTACGGGAAACACCACTTCGATACGGCTGTGCAGGTTGCGGTTCATCCAGTCGGCACTGCCCATATAGTATTCCGGTTCGCCATTATTGTGAAATACAAAGATGCGGGCATGCTCCAGGTAGCGGTCCACAATGCGGTGCACCACAATGTTCTCACTCTGCCCCGGTACGCCGGGTGCCAGGCAACAGATACTGCGCACCAGCAACTGCACTTTCACTCCTGCTTTACTGGCTTCGTAGTGGCGAACGATCATGTCCCGCTCCTGCAGGTTGTTGAGTTTGATGATGATGTGGGCAGGCTTGCCCTCTTTGGCATTCTTTATTTCCCGGTCTATCAGTTTATTGAACCGCTTGATCAAATTGAACTGCGATACCAGCAAATGCTGGAAGGGTATTTTACCGTACAGGGATGGCTGCACTCTCGATTGTAAATAGGTAAAGAGCATATCCAGCTCCTGCCCGTATTCCGGCTTTGCTGAAAACAATACATGATCCGTATAGAAACGGCCGGTGGATTCATTGAAGTTACCGGTGGCCATGAATGAATAGGCCCTGATCTC
>JAEUVL010000551.1 GCA_016786965.1 Chitinophagaceae bacterium | reverse complement strand
GGCATCACCTGCCACGAGTCCGCCCATGGTGGCGGCCACGATCGTGAAGTCCCATGTACCATTGGTACCGGAACCACTCGCCAATGTTCCCTGTGAAGAGAACCAGGTACCTGCATTTTTACGGAAATATATTCTTGGTTGTAATGCGCCGGCAGTTGGCACACCGGAAGCATCAGTGATGGTGACGCCAGCCAACGTCCTGTCGCCGGTGGCGCAGGTAAACACTAAGGGAGTGTACGAAATTGCCGGGGCTACCAGGTCGCCACCAACAAAATTTCCTGCATCAGCACCAATATCAACTGGTGTGAGGCCGGCTCTTGTTTGTCCGTCGTAATCATCAATTACACCTACATCTGCTCCACCCGCTTCTATCGGAGTGGGGTTAGTAGGGTGAATATGCAGATCGGGAGTAGCCGCTGTCGGGTTATTATATTGCGGGTCCGCTTCTATACTGGCAGCATCCTGTCCCACGGCTGTTTTCCAGGCAGACAGGTTTACTACATCCAGCGAATTAAAAAAGCCAAACACAGCGCCTGTGCCATTGGCATAATAAAGATTGTTGTTGATGGTAAGGCCACCCGGGTTAGGTGCTGTTCCCCCTACCCTTACGATATAGTTCTTACCGGTGGCGCCGCTGTTGCTTCTGGCATTCACAAAGATATTATCGCGGAAGGACCTTGTATTAACAGTTTGAGTGCTGTTGAAAGCAAAGGATGGTCCTACACCAGCAGTGGGGGCACCTCCGATATACACACTGTTATGAAAAAAGTTATCCGTACCAAGTGGGGCATTGATACCGCTTACACCACCGGTAACACCGGTACCAATGGCATTGCTGATACCCGCACCCAGTGCGATGAAATTGTTGCGGTAATTAGTGGTACCACCTGCCACCCGGATACCATTTACTTCTGCTGAAGTGCTGTTAGTGGCAGAGGTTAAACTATGAATAAAGTTCCTTTCCACCACGTTGGCCGAACCACCCGTAAACTGGATACCCGTAACTACGGTTGCTGCTGTAGCATTTGTATTGCTTAGATTAAAGATAGTGTTTTGAGAAAGTGTGTGGTTGGGGGTGCTGGTGGTTACATTAATACCTATCACGGAAGCAGTTGTAGTTGTTCCAGTACCGATATTATTGGTCAGGTTTCGGATGGTATTAGACGTAAACTGCGCCGGGGCATTGGAAGTGTGCATACCGATCACTTGGGAAGAGGTACCTGTAGCAGATAACTGGATTGAATTTGCGATAGTTCCGCCTATTGTGTTGGAAGTGGCTGTCCACGCAACACCGGTACCGGTATTTGCCCGCATTCCATACACTACATAGGTGCCTGATGCTGCTGCATTGGTCACAGAAATACCACCAGTGTTATTATTGCTGGCGTTCCACACATCCGAACTGAAATTATATATACCATGCACGTCTGTAGCTGTAGTGGAATTCGTGGAAAAAGTAAGGGAGCCTGTAGCGCTCTGACTGCCAACAGTATTGCTGTTTGTTACAGCAACGCCATTAGTAACCAAGATACCGATCAATGGGGACGAAGTGCTTGTTCCGCTGGATGTAACGCCAGATAAACTAACTGAAGCTACTGTATTATTATTGATATTAGTGACTGTACTTCCTGTAATACCATTGTACTGTATTCCAACAAATTTACCGGTTGATCCAGTTAAGGTGTAAGTACCCGTTTGTGTGTTGGAGGCATACCCTACAATGTTGCCGGTAATGGTAAATCCCTGCGCACCGCTGGTGGAAGTTGAATTATTGATATCAATACCCCGGTGTGCAGCACCCGTTGTCCAGGTCCTGGTGCCCGTTTGATAAATACGGTTATTGGTAATGGTCCAGTTATTACAACCACCATTGGTAGCGATACCGGAGCTGGTCACGGCTGCGCCAAAAAAATCATGGATATCGTTATTGTCAATAATTATACCGCTGTTGCCGATAGCAGTGGTTGTGGTTGATCCATTACCAAGGATAGCCTTGGTAGGAAGGTTGGCCCCGGAAGGACCGATATCACAATTGGAGATCGTATTGTTATCGTTACCATTGGCGGTTACTGCATCTGTAGAAAAAAAGATCACCGCACCATTACTGGCCACACTCATGGTACCGGCACCTTTAATCGAACACCTTGTTATAGTATTGTTGGTAGCGCCCCCAATAAAACGGATGGTGGTGGTACCAGAAGTTGCCGAGACAGTGGTGTTTTCAATGGTCAGCGAATTACCGCCTGCATTCAATCCATCGATGGTCACATTGTCTGCACCGTTAAGGTCTATTAACGGGACTCCGGCAGTAGCCGCACCCGTAATGGACCTGGCAGCACCACCCGAAGGTTGAATGGAAACAGAGGTCCATACACCGGGATTAAGTATGGCACCGGCAGCTGGTTCGGTGGTATTACCGATAATGGTGATCACAATAGAATTACCAGTTTGTGCCGTGGCATTAATGGAGGCAAAGGCAGCGCTTAAAGTGGCAAAGGGACTGGCAGCATTGGTGGCTGGGTCAGCGCCTGTTACAGCAACGTTCTGGCTTTGAGCAACGGCTGCAAATAAAATAGCAAGCAGCAAAGAATAGATCTTCCGCATAAGAAGTGTTTGGCTTTAATAAATAAAATCAACAATGATGGTTTCCCCCGGTGATAATGGATCTTACTACACACAACATTCCTGCTACAGCAGCAATACTGTGTTATACTAACGAACAAGTTTTTGTTTCAGGATCAGGGTTAAATATTACCTGTTACTTTCGAAGGGAGCCGGAGGGATTAAATCTATACAGGAGCAAGGTTATAATGCACTAAAAATAAGGAGTTTTAATTATCCGCCAAATTTATCTTCTGAATGCAGTATCCCGCAGCATCCACCGGCATCTTCTCCATTAAATAAAATACCCTGCTTACTGTAAAAGCAAGCAGGGTATCCTGTAAGATATGATCTGACTTATTGTTTCACAAACTTACTGATCGCTGTTTCGCAGTTGCTGCAAACCAGTTTCACCAGGTAGCTGCCGCCTGTCAGTTGGCTGATGTCGAAAGGCACGGTGTTGCTGCCGGCTTCCACATTCACCACTTTCTGCAATACGGTCTTTCCGGTCATATCCACCACCAGCAATGTTACTTTATCCCGCACCGGTGCTCCCACCACTACATTCACC
>JAEUVL010000548.1 GCA_016786965.1 Chitinophagaceae bacterium | reverse complement strand
AAAACAACCGATGGTGGCAAAACATGGAAACAAACCCTGCTCGTAGATGATAATACCGGCTGTGTGGACCTCGAGATCAACCCCGCCAATCCCAATGAACTGTATGCAGGCATGTGGTACCGGGTACGCCGTGCCTGGAAGTTTGAAGAAAGCGGAAAGACCAGCGGCATCTATAAAAGTACCGATGGCGGCAACACCTGGAAATTAGTATCAGGCCCCGGCTCCGGTTTTATGACAGGCGATAAGATCGGCCGCATCGGCCTCGCCGTCTATCCAAAGCAGCCCAATCTTGTTTGGGCCATTGTAGACAACAACACACCAAAGCCTGCCGTAAAAAAAGAAAACGATACCCTGTACAAGAAAGATGATTTCAAAAACATCAGCAAAGAAGATTTTGCAGCGCTGAAGAATAACCTGCTCGATACCTTTTTGAAAAAAAGCGGTTTCCCCCGCAAGTACAATGCAAAGAATGTAAAAGAAATGGTAGCCGCTGATAAAGTAAAACCAACCGCCCTGTGGGACTATCTCGACAGCGACGATGGCTTTCAGAATACCGGCATCGCCGGTTGCGAAGTATATAAAAGCGAAGATGGCGGCATCACCTGGAAAAAGGCCAACACCAAAGCCATCTCCATCTTCAATACCTATGGATATTATTTCGCCAAAATATACACCTCCCATTACGATCCCGATAAAGTGTACATCATGGGCTTCAATGCCATGGTATCAACCGACGGAGGCAAAAC
Organism: Chitinophagaceae bacterium; assembly: GCA_016786965.1. Taxonomy (GTDB): domain Bacteria; phylum Bacteroidota; class Bacteroidia; order Chitinophagales; family Chitinophagaceae; genus JJ008. The sequence goes on along the minus strand of JAEUVL010000548.1, from coordinate 2,635 downwards.
ATTCCGCAACATAGACAAAGGCAATGTGCATGCAGACCATCATGCCCTCTGGGTAAATCCCAAAAAAGATTCACACATCATCAATGGAAACGATGGCGGCACCAATATCAGTTATGATAATGGCGACAATTGGTTCAAAGCCAACGCACCCGCCGTGGGCCAGTACTACGCCATCACCGTAGATGATGCCAGGCCCTACAATGTATATGGCGGCCTGCAGGACAATGGAAGCTGGTGGGGGCCCTCCACCCACAAAGAAGATATTGGCTGGATAGACAACGGGCAGTATGCCTACCGCGCCATCAATGGCGGCGATGGCATGCAGGCACAGGTAGATACAAGAGACAATGCCACCGTATATTCCGGATCACAGTTCGGCGTATATGGCCGGTACAATAAAGAAAGAAGAGGCTCACAAAAATTCATCCGCCCGCAGCACGAGCTCGGCGAAAAGCCGCTCCGCTTCAACTGGCAAACACCCATCCTGCTCAGCAAGCACAACCAGGATATATTATTCTACGGAAGCAACCGCCTCTACCGCTCATTAAATAAAGGCGACACCCTTATACCCATGAGCGCCGACCTCACCAACGGGCGGGTACCCGGCAATGTTCCCTATGGCACCCTCACCACTATCTCAGAATCACCCCTGCGCTTTGGGTTGATATATACCGGCACTGATGATGGCAATGTGCACCGCTCCTTCGATGGAGGCTATACCTGGGAAGCATTACATGAAACAGCAATGGCTGCCCCGGTAAAGAAAGGCGCAAAACCTCAAACCTCAAACCTTAAACTTAAAACGAACAACCTTTGGGTCAGCCGCGTCACCGCCTCCCAGCACAAAGAAGGAAGAGTGTATGTTTCCCTGAACGGTTACCGCTTCGACAACTTTGCCCCTTACTTATATGTAAGCGATGATCATGGTAATACATGGGCCCAAATTGGTAAAGACCTTCCCTACGAACCCATCAATGTGATAAGAGAAGATCCGAAGAATGACAGCATCATCTATGTAGGTACCGATGGAGGAGTATATGTAAGCTTCGACAAAGGACAGTCCTTCATGAGCTGGAATGCCGGCCTGCCAAAATCAGTACCCGTACATGATATAGCCATCCAGCAGCGGGACAACGAGATCGTACTCGGCACCCACGGCCGCAGCCTGTATGTAGCCAAACTCGATGATGTGCAAAAACTAAAAGCAGACCCCGACTGGATGAATAAAAAACCAAAACCAAAAAAAGAAGTAAAGGCAGACGAAGACGACGATTAATGCAGAGTGTTGAGTGTTGAGTTAAGAGTGTAGAATTAAGAGTGAATAGTTGAGCGAAGTACCCGGACGATGAAACAGCATTATTAGCACACATTCTATAGATAAAATACAAAGCCCTGTCGCTTTACCTGGCGGCAGGGCTTTTTTATGCAAAATAATCCGTGTTCATTCCGCCAAAGGCGGAATAAAAATCCATCCTCATCCATCCCACCCGTATCATCCGTGTTCCTGTATTTCATCCTGTATTTTGATTTATCAAAATAATCCGTGTTCATCCATCCAACCCTTCTCATCCGTGTTCCTGTATTTCATCTGTATTTTAAAAGTATTAATTTCAAACCCACCCCAAAAACTCCCCCGCCAACCCCTCCACCCCCAATTATTTGATATCAATTTTTTGGGTATCCGCCAGGCATCACCACCCCAGTCCATGTCACACTCCTCAATAGCAGCAGAACCCTCCGCAAAGCAATGAGAACGTTGCGCATGCAGCCGAGAACGTTGCGCATGTAGCCGGGAACGTTGCGCATGCAACCGGGAACGTTGCGCATGCAGCGGAGAACGTTGCGCATGCAGCAGAGAACGTTGCGCATGCAACGGAGAACGTTGCGCATGCAGCCGGGAACGTTGCGCATGCAACGGAGAACGTTGCGCATGCAGCCGGGAACGTTGCGCATGCAGCCGAAAAGTTTGCGCATACAACAAAAATGTTTGCGCAGAAGGCAGGAAAGTTTGCGCATGCAACAAAAATGTTTGCGCAGAAGGCCGGAAAGTTTGCGCAAAACGGATCAAAACTAGCACCCGGAGATACAAAAACACCGCACACAGATACAAAACTGACACACAGACATACAAAATCCCCGCACAGACAAACAAAACTGCCACAAAGGCATACAACACTGCTCCCGGGGCCAACATGGAAACCCCGCCGTCCATCCCATGTGCAAACCTGTCCTTCTATCCTCCCATCTGGTACAAAAGAAAAAACAAAAACAACCCCGGAGCCAAAATCCTGCGCCCCGGCAGCCGCCACACCAGCAACCACCTCCCGCCCGCCCCATCCCATTATCAATTTTTTTGGAATAGCCTCCAAAATTTTGATATTCCAACTACCCCCGCAGGCGGCAGCCGTCACCCCCACCTTTTCTCCCTCCTCCCCCAACAGCTTTCAACCCCGGCATAAATACCCTGTTTTTAGTATTGCGGGGGTGGAGTGGTTATTGTAAGTTGGTGCAACTTATCCGGGTATAAACGGGTAGAAACTTTTACCATCGGATATTGGCGCTACCCAACAATACAAAATGGCGAATAGATTTGACCTGGTAATTAAGTAGTTACAAAATTTGTCATTTCGGGTAA